>JAPLKC010000081.1 GCA_026388255.1 Pseudomonadota bacterium
AAGTTTCCTTTCAATCAAAAAGAAATATTGGAAAAAATTCCCTTTCTTTTTACCAAAACCTGCCGGGAAAGTCAAAATATGACGGATTTACCAGTATCGGTAATTCCACTCCAGATGCGCTGATTCTATCTTGCAGAATTTGTCATGCCCGGAGAAATATATTTTCCTGTAAGCGCCGCCACTTCTGCCCTTCCTGCCATCAGAAGCGAGTGGTGGAGTTCGGGGAATGGTTGTTGTTTGTTTCCTTTGGTAATCAATAAATGTTAACTGTTTTGATTCCATTTAGTTGTAGGTGGAGCAAGCAATTTTCATAAAACACATTCCCAACTAATTTGCTTGACACATGGAGGATGCGGAACGCCTGCCAGTCCTGCAGAACGCTCGGAAATATCTTGACACACTGTTTATAAATATCTACAATAAGTAACATCATCACGGGGAACTCACAAGACAATTAAAAAAACACCAGGAGAGTGTCCGAAGAGCTAATATTTTACCCGCAGGGTATGCGGGGTTGCCGGAATGAATCATTCTCTCAATTCCTAAGTTTTAACTCTGTGATCTCCGCGTACTCGAACGACCGTATGGGAGTGGGCGTGAGGATAAAAGATATTAAAGCATTATCTCTCGCAGAGCCCGCAGGGTACGCAGAGAAAGGCAGGTATATCCAAATGGACGGAAGGGATGTTCTTTAAAAAATAAATAAAATTAAAAAGGAACGAAATGTAAAGAAATACCGTCAAAGTTTCTTAATTTTTTAAGAACATCTCCTTGATTCCCCAAGTCCGATAAACAAATGCGCAACAAGTATTTTATCTTGTCTTTTTCAAATCCCGGTAAAAGTTTTCGTGGACACCCAATGCAAGTAAAAACAGGGTCTCTTTGTCAAACTCGTATGCAAGAAGAAATTGTTGTTCCAGCGCGCGGAATTTGTATACCCGCACCCCGGCGAGATCACCTATTTTTTCTTCACCACACGACACATCGGAAAGAATGTGCATGATTGCTTCATTGACCGGCTTGATCTGGTTCGAATGGAGTTTTTTGTACCTGCGCCTGAAGTATGATGTCTGAACAATCTTCATTCTTTGGTAAATTCGAAGGGTTCAAAATCTCCCTGTTTCTTAGCCGCCAATATATCACGAATGAATTCAATGGGCAGATCAGGATTATCAAGAGCGGCCCTTCCTATCTTGGCCCAGTAGGCTATCTGCAGCGGCACTGTGCGACATTCTGCCTCGGCACTTCGTTTTGCTTCTTCGTATAATTCGTCATCAATCCGGATCGCCACACTCATACGTCACCTCCTGCTACAATTGTAGCATTGTGAAACAAATAAAACAAGTATCTTAGTTTTGAATCTCGATGCTTTCACCAGCTCGTAGGTGGAAGATTATATAAAACTCTGCGATCTCTGCGTACTCGAACGACCGTATGGGATTGGGCCTGTCCCCGTAAGGGGGCGAGAGGATAGCAATAAGCTTTTTTACAAAACCAATTAAAAGTAGAGGGGGTAATATGGCAACAAGAAAGACAAGTGTAAATCCTGAATTTCTGTATATTCCAGTGGAACAGATCGTGGTATTGGAACAGGTGCGGTCAAACATTGATATCGAGACAGACTCATTCAAGTCGCTCATGCAGTCGATCAAAGACAAAGGCATCCTGGAACCGCTTATTGTAACCGGACAGGATGACGGAACATATCTACTCATCTGCGGGGAGAGACGTCTTGTGGCAGCCAGACAATTAGGGTTTGAATCCGTACCAATCAGAATTATTGAAGCAGGCAAAGAATTAGGCGACACCATAGCCCTTCAACTGACAGAGAACCTCCAGCGTGAAGACTTAAATCCCATAGATCAGGCCAAAGGAATACTCTCATTTATCCAGGCGAAACATCCTGACCAGGGGTATGATGTGGATGGGGTAATGAGCGATCTCGTAAAGTATAACCGAAAACCAGATACTCTATCGGAGGCATTGGTGTTCACATTGAACACCATCATTGAAATCTCTGCAAAGTCTTATCCTACCTTGTTCCGCACAATTTCACTTTTAAAACCTTCTCCTGAAATTCAGGCCGAAATCAGGTCAGGAAATATCCCTGTTTCCCAGGGATATTTCTTTGCTGCGAAACTTGGAAGCCCTTACTTTTTTACCATCTTCGATGAAATAATGGAGATGCCTGTAACTAATGCAAAATTAGAGAAGATGCTTACCGCGTACAAAAGAAGAAAACCCAAATCAACAGACCCGAAACCCATACCTATGAAAATAAAGGTTGCAGGATTGCAGACCACAAAAAACATATTTTGAGGAAAAGTCGGGGATGTATACAAAATCAGACCTCCAAACACTCATTGAAAAATTGCGCGTATTCCTTGCTTCAGTAGAACATCAGATTAAAACAACCCCGGAAGTTGTGCCGGAGAAAAAACCGGTTAAAATCCTGGCAGGCTTTATTACGCATAAAAAACATACAACTTCCGGTACTTAATATTTGCTCAGGAATCTTTCTCCCTACAAAATGTTAATGTAACTGATTGGACGTTATTTTCCTAAAAGCCAGGGCTTTACATATAAAGTTGACTTTTTATTTTCTTGCCGTTAATATAACTATAATGCTTGAGGAAACGATAAAAAAGTACGGCATGGCTATACTTATGCTCGCATTGATATTTTCACTGTTTTTTGCCGACGGTGGTATTTTGGCATATATTAAAACAAAAATGGATATAAAAAAGGTGAATGTTGAAATTCAAAAATTAGAAAAAGAGAATACAGTCCTGATGAGTGAAATGGAAAGACTACAGAAGGACGACAAGTATCTCGAAGATGTGGTAAGAACAAAATACGGTTTTTTGCGGGAAGGCGAAAGGCTTTACATGGTAGAGAAAGAGAAATAATATGAGATATGAGGGGGCAATATACAGACCGCCAAGCGAGGCAGACAGTCTTATCCTGCAGGTAACCATAGGGTGTTCTCACAATAAGTGCACTTTTTGCGGTTCTTTCAAAGACAAAAAATTCAGGGTGAGAAGCTTTGATGAAATCAAAGAAGATGTGGACGAGGCCAAGGCATATGCAAGGCACATCAAAAAGGTGTTTATTGCGGATGGGGATGCACTGATCATACCCCAGACGAGACTTCTTCCCATCGTTGAGCTTATAAAGGACTCTTTTCCCAGGCTTGAGAGGATAGGCGTTTACGGCAACACAAAATCTATTTTAAAAAAATCAGTGGAAGAGCTGAAGGCGCTGAAAGATCTCGGGGTCGGGATTATCTACCTCGGTGTAGAATCAGGAGATCAGGTTACACTTGATAGAGTACATAAAGGGACTATTCTGGACAAGACGGCTGAGGCAGCAAAAAGGGTCAAAGACTCAGGCATTATTCTTTCAGTGACGGTGCTGTTGGGCCTCGGTGGGGTGGAGCGAAGCAAAATACATGCTGAAGAGACAGGAAAATTCTTAAGCAGGATTGACCCTGATTACGCAGGCGCCTTGAGTGTTATTGTAGTGCCCGGTACTGTCCTGGCCGAAGAAGTGAGACAGGGCACATTTAAAGTCCCGGATCCTTATCAACTGCTTGATGAACTGGCCATCATGATTGAAAATATTGATGCAACACATATGTTTTTTGCCTCTAACCATGCCTCAAATTACCTCCCTGTTAAGGCATGGCTCCCTGAAGAAAAAGAAAAGACTTTAAATTCAATCCGGTATGTCCTGAAACAAAAGGACCCCTCCATGCTGAGGCCTGAATACATGAGGGCTCTCTGAATGAAAAACCAGAAAAAAACCGATAGAATCAATGATTTTGAAACTATTGATGTAGCTGTCCGCGTAAGGTATGCGGATACGGACAAGATGGGCGTTGTCTATCACGGAACATACTCCGTATACTTTGAGGTTGGAAGAAGCGAGTATATTAGAAAAAAGGGGTTTACATACAGAGATTTCGAAGAAATGGGCTATCAACTCGTAGTTGTTGAGCTGGAGGCAAGATACTACAGCTCCGCTACCTACGACGACCTGCTAACTGTGAAAACCGGCATATCGGAGCTAAAATCCAGAGGGCTTACATTCCATTATGAGATATACAAAAACGGCAACATGATAGTGGAAGGAAAGACAAAACATATCTGTTTAAACGCAGGCAAAAAGCCTGTATTAATCCCCTCGCCTCTTGTTGAAATCCTGAAGGATGTCAAACCCCAATAATATTCTGGTAATACGATTAAGCTCCTTAGGCGATGTTCTTATGAGCATCCCCGCTGTTATTGCTATCAGAAATACCTATAGCGATGCCCGTATCTGCTGGCTTGTCGAGGGCTCTGTCAGTCGGTTCCTGTCATATCAGGATTTTGTAGACGATGTGATTGAGTTCCCAAGACATAGTATTGTCAGGGCCATCAAAAAAAGTGATCCCATACGGGCAATAAAAGAGATAAATGCCTTTTTGAAGAGGCTGAGAAAGGTTGAATATGACATTATTGCCGATTTTCACGGGATAATTAAGAGCGCAATATTCGCAAAGATTGCCCGTGGAGCCAGAAGGATCGGTTTTGGAAAGATATATGCCAAGGAAAAGAGCCATCTTTTCTATGGTGAGGCGGTCACTGCCGGTAATAACAGGATCCATAAGGTTGAAAGGAATATGCTGATCGCACATTACCTTGGCGCCGGTAAAGAAATTCCGGAGGTGAAACTTGTTGTCCCATCTGAAATGGAAAAATATATAGACAGTTTTTTTTCAGAGGCAGACCTCTCCGGGGCGGTCTTTGCGGTAAACCCTTTCTCCAGCAGCGGGAGTGCGTATAAAAGATGGAACATCAAGCATTACGGGGCATTAATTAAAAAGATAAGTAATGAGATAGGCGGCCATGTATTGATATTGTGGGGTCCAGGTGAAAAAAAAGAAGCGGAACATTTAAGGCAGATTTCAGGTGATGGGGCATTATTATCCTGTTCGACAGACGTCCCCCAACTCTTTGCTCTTTTGAAAAAGGTTGACATGTATATCGGCGGCGATACGGGTGTTATGCACCTCGCAGCATTTGCAGGCAGGCCTGTAGTTGCAATATTCGGCCCCACAGATGTCAATATTAATGCCCCCTTTGGGCAGAATAATATAATAGTAAGAAAGGATTTACCGTGCAGCCCGTGCAAAAACAAAAAATGCCAAAACAGGAAATGTGTTGAAAGCATTACGGTAGACGAGGTTTTTGAGGCAGTGGTGAAGATGCATAAGTCGGTTCATAATTAATGGTTCGCGGTTCACAGTAAAACCGGAAGAATATTTGCCATTAAACGGTGAACTGCAAACGCTATGTTTCGCATAAGGTGAAAATAATGAAAGTATTGTTTATATATCCCAACCTCTATGCACAGATAGGATTCAGTTACGGGATTTCCTATATATCCGGTCTTTTAAAGGCAAAGGGCATAGAGACTTATCTTTTAAATGTGAATGAAAAACTCGGCTACCCCCTCGATTTTGACAGGATAAAAATGGATGTTCTTTCTATCAAGCCGGATTTTATAGGTTTTTCAGTCCTTACCAACCAGTACAAATACGCCCTTGAGATTGCACATAGTATAAAGGGATACTATGATGCCCCCATAGTCTTTGGAGGGATTCATCCAACTATGGACCCGCACGGCACAATTGCCGAAGGTCCCGTAGATTATATATGCATCGGTGAAGGCGAAGAGGCATTTCTCGAACTTATCCAAAAGGCTGATCCGAGAGGAATAAGAAATATCGGTTATAAAGATGGGGGCAGTATAATCCTTGAGCCCTTACGGCCATTCACAGATATAACAAAGCTTCCCTTTAAGGACTATGAAATCTTTGACTTTCAGCAAATGATAGACGCAAAAGATGGATGGGTGGGGCTCCTTGCTTCGAGAGGATGTCCTTTTCGTTGCACCTATTGTCTGAATCACAAGATTATGAAATTGTATAAAGACAATGGTTACCTGCCGAAGGAATATTTGAGAAGGCATGAGGTAGATGAAGTAACTAGCGAGATTGAATACCTCCTCGCACGCTATAAACGGATAAAGATGTTTATATTTGATGACGATGTATTTACCTTTGACAAAGCATGGCTCAAGGAGTTTTCTGAAAAATACAGGGCGATAACCGACATCGGTTTTGTCTGCAATGCACATGCACGTATATTTGACGAAGACATGGCGCGATACCTCAAAGACGCAGGGTGCAAAATAGTCAAATTCGGGCTGGAAAGCGGCAGCGACAGGGTGCGAAGGAACGTACTGAACAGGTACATGACAAATAAGGATATTGAGCGGGCATTCAAAATGGCGCATAAGTTTGGACTCCACACGTCTGCATTTGTTATGATAGGGTTGCCGCATGAAGAAAAGGCAGATATGGTGGAAACGATGGACCTTCTCGCAAGGATACAGCCGGGCAGAATACGCTGGTCGTTATTTTTCCCTTTTATCGGCACAAAGGCGTATGATATAGCAAAAAAGGCCGGGCAGATCGATTTTGAAAAGATGGGCCTCCTCGATAATTTTACCGATGAGACATGCATGATACTCGGGGAAGGTGCAGACCTTTTTGTAAATAAATTAAAGACCATGTTCTGTCTGTTTTTAAACGGTTATGCAGATATGGACGGCCAACAGAAATATGCACAGCTTGTCAGTAAGGTTGAATCGTCAACAGCAGAAGGCTGGCGTGAAAACAAAGGGCTTTTCATACAACAGATGAACATGTTGGATAAAGAGATGGAAGAAAAGGAAAGATGTTTTTACACAGTAAAATACAATGCTTTTATGGGCGTGAGAAGTGACTGGAAAGACGATAGTATATCTGCCTAACTGGCTGGGCGATATGGTTATGGCGATCCCTTTTCTTAATTCCCTGAAGGCCTCTCTGGACGGCGAGCTATGGGGGATCGGAAAAACAAGTGCCATACATATATACAACGGCCTTAACATTTTTGACAGATTCATACCTTTAGACAGCAAAGGGCCTATCCCGTTACTCGATACAATAACCCTTGTAAAAGATCTTGGTTTTGAAAGGAGCATTGCACTACCCCATTCTTTCCGCTCCGCCCTACTGTTCTATCTGGCCCGTGTCAACGAAAGAATCGGATATTCGAGAAACAAAAGAGGTTTTATGCTCACGCAACGTGTGGCAGAAGACAATACCCTTGAGCCCACAGTAGAACATTATCTGAAGATTATAGATGCATTGGGAGGCAAAAGACTGCCTGACACCCCTGCTCTTTGCATTACGGATGATGAGGAGCATAAATTTGACCAGAATAATATGGATATTAATAAACCCTATTTAGCCTTTATTATCGGTGCTCAGTACGGTCCTTCGAAATGCTGGCCCCCCGGTCATTTCTCAGAGCTTTCCGATATGATTGCAGGGGCTTACGGCATGAAGGTATATGTGCTGCCGGGAAAAGGTGAGGAGGGTCTTGCCCGTGAGATATACAATGGAACTGACAGAAAAGAGTTTATAGAAATTAAATCTATGGATATAAGGGACCTGAAAGTTTGCCTTTCAAGGGCATCTGTTGTTGTGAGCAATGATACGGGTCCAAGACATATTTCGGCAGCGCTTTGCGTACCTACTCTTGTACTTTTGGGCCCCATGGATGAAAGATATACCAAATATCCGAATAATTACACATATCAAATCAGCAAAGATATACCGTGCAGGCCCTGTAATAATAAAAAATGTAATAAAAACCACGAATGCCTGAAAGGCATAAGCCCGAAAGAGGTGTTCTTAAAGCTGGAGGAAATTATTGAAAGCAGGTAACAAAGTGATGAAACTAAAACAGGAAGGGAAAAGGCAGGCATTCAGCATAGAGAAAATCATCGGCAGATTTAAGGGGAAGAAGATATGTGTTATCGGGGATATCATCGCCGATGTGTATATCTTCGGGAAACCATACAGGCTTTCAAGGGAAGCCCCGGTTGTTGTTGTAAAGTATGAAGAAGAGATGGTGTACCCGGGAAGCGCAGGGAACACGATAAACAACCTTCTTGCACTCGGAGCACAGGTATTCCCAATTGGTTTTATAGGTAAGGATAACGCAGGGGATAGATTGATGGAGTACTTTTCCCGCTACAAAACGATATCAATGGACGGGCTTGTAAGGTACAAAGGAGCAACGGTCACAAAGACAAGAATACTGGCCGGGGATACCCACACATCAAAACAACAGGTAATACGAATAGACAAGGATAGCAATGAACCTGTTCCGCAACAGGCAAGAGCTCTTTTTACAAAAAAATTGGCGGAGATTGCCCCCTCGATGGATGCATTCATTGTGTCCGACTATGGACATGGCACAGTTGACAACAGAACTATCGAAACCATGAGGGATATGGCAAAAGACAAGGTCGTTGTCGGTGATTCACGTTATAATCTCAATGCTTTTAAGGGACTGACAATGATTACGCCGAATGAGTCGGAGGCTTACTCGCTCAGTTCTATGGATGAAGGGCATGATATTGAAGCAGCGGGCAGAAAAATTATGGATTTTATGGATATAGCCGCACTGCTTATTACAAGAGGGAATAAAGGCATGAGCCTTTTTCTGAAGGACGGAAAGGTTCATCATATACATATCTCAGGAACTGATGACGTGACAGATGTAACAGGCGCCGGCGATACCGTATGTGCTGCGCTGACGCTTTCACTCGCAAGCAGCGCTGATTTCTATACAGCCTCAAGGATTGCCAACTATGCAGCAGGTATTGTGGTAATGAAGAGAGGCACTGCAACAGTGAATGTGCAAGAGTTGCGGGCAGTATTGAGTGCTGATTTATAGATCTTGAATCACTGTGCATATATCCCCCGCGGTTTGCCGCGAGTCCGGCATGACGAATAATACATTGCTGTTTGCGCCGGGGAGATTTATTGTTAAGGAAGGATATGGGACAGATTATCAGGGAACTTGCAGAGCTTAAGGGTATTGTTGAAGCCGAAAGGCAAGAAGGAAAAAAAATAGTTTTCGGCAACGGGTGTTTTGACATTCTCCATGTGGGCCACGTAAGGTATTTAAAAGGGGCAAAGGAACTCGGTGATATTCTTATTGTTGCAATAAACGATGACTCATCTGTTGCAGGACTCGGAAAGAGGA
Source organism: Pseudomonadota bacterium (assembly GCA_026388255.1). Classification (NCBI taxonomy): domain Bacteria; kingdom Pseudomonadati; phylum Pseudomonadota; species Pseudomonadota bacterium. Next base: position 9,153 of record JAPLKC010000081.1, read on the forward strand.
AACAGGTTGTGACCCCGGCAGCAGAAAGGGCTGAGATTGTCTCTGCCATAGAGTGCGTTGATTACGTGATAACATTCAACGAGCCTAATGTGGAACGCCTGCTGCTTGAGCTAAAACCTCATATACACGCAAAAGGAACGGATTATACTGAGGATAACGTCCCTGAAAGAAATATAGTTCTCTCTTACGGGGGAAGAGTTGCCATCGTGGGTGACCCCAAGGACCATTCCACGCGGGATATAATCTCATTAATCAAGCAGTCCTGATCAGACTGCAAATACTAACGGCAATTTCATCAAGGAGCTGAGATGGCACCCAATCATTTTAAAGAGATCCTGTTACGGCGTGACCAATTTATATATACCGTTGAACTTGTTCCTGGCAGAGGGGCACGTGGCAAAGTTCAGGAGGATATCCTGGTGCTTGCCGATAAAGCTGCCCACGGAGGACTCGTTCATGCCCTTTCTGTCACAGATAACCCTGGCGGGCACCCTGCTCTTGCCCCTGAAGTAATCGGGTTCGAGATAGGACGGATGGGTATCGACCCAATTATTCACTTTACATGTAAGGACAAAAACAGAAATCAGATCGAATCGATTCTTTATGCCTTTGACCGGATAGGTATTCATAACCTGCTTGTCATGACCGGAGATTTCCCTCTTCACGGGTTTGAAGGGAAAGCAAAACCGGTTTTTGACCTCGATTCGGTCCAGCTTTTACACCTCATCAGCGAGATGAACCAGGGGCTGGAAATTAATGGCAAGTCTCCGGGTAAAATTACCAAAATAGCTCCAACCCATATGTTTAATGGCTGTGCGGTCTCGCCATTTAAGAAACTCGAATCCGAGACCATGGCTCAATATTTCAAGCTATGGAAGAAGGTCCATGCAGGCGCGGATTATGTCATAACGCAGGTAGGTTTTGATGTCCGCAAGTTCGATGAGCTTCTCCGTTACATGCATTATTGTGACATCAGAGTTCCCGTTCTCGGGAATGTGTATATCCTGAACCTCCCTGCGGCAAGGGTGATGAACCGGAAGGGTATTCCAGGATGCGTGGTAACGGATGACCTCTTCCACGCCTGTGAAGAGGAATCCCGCTCCCCGGATAAGGGGAAAACTGCCAGCCTTGAAAGGGCAGCAAAGCAGATCGCACTTTTCCGCGGAATTGGCTATGATGGCGTCCACATCGGGGGACTGAACCTGAAGTATGAAGATGTTGAATATGTCATCGGGAAATCAACAGAACTATCCGGTAACTGGACATCTTTTATTCACCAATTTGATTACCCGCAACCGGAAGGGTTTTACCTATATAAGAAAGACATTAAGACAGGACTGAACAGCGATATTTTCTCCAATGAAACGAATCACCCCGGCAAAAGCCCGGGCTACGCTCTTATGCGCCTTTTTCACCAGGCAGTTTTTGCGCAGAGTTCCCCTCTTTATAAGGTAGCCTGCTCGTTCTTCAGGACTGTGGACGGTACGATGTTAAAAGGACCTTTTACCGAGATGGAACATCTGATCAAGTTTGTCAGCTCCCGCTGCCGTCGTTGCGGAGATTGCACGCTGGCAGAGATGGCTTTTTTATGCCCTCAGTCGCAGTGTCCGAAGTTCCTTTTTAACGGTCCATGTGGTGGATCAGTTGAAGGATGGTGCGAAGTCTTTCCCGGAAAACGGCGCTGTATCTATGTCCGCGCCTATGACCGGCTCAAACCTTACAATGAAGAAGTATCCCTTAAAGGAGAGTATATCTGCCCACGCAATTGGGAGCTGGACCAGACATCCTCCTGGACCAATTATTTCCTTGGTCGAGACCACCGGGCAGAGACCTGTGACAGTTGATATTAGCCGGCTCTAACTTTTTGTACATGTTTGATTTAAAGCAATTTTTATTGTAGATTAACAAAAAACCTGAAAATTAATATACTAAGTTACGGTAATAATGGAAAATTCAAAATTCAAAATTCAAAATTCAAAATCTTCCGGTTCTGTGTTGCCCTTATCCGTTTACATGATAACCCTTAACAACGGCCATACCATAGAAAAGGCTCTTCAGAGCATTACCGGCTGGGCAGAAGAGGTGATTGTTGTTGATTCGCACAGCACGGATGGAGCCCGGGAAATTATCCTGAAATATACTGACAGACTATACCAGTTCGATACAAACAGCCAGCGGGATAAATACCAGTATGCCCAGGATCTGTGTAAAAATCAGTGGGTGCTCTTTATAGATGCCGATGAGTGGTTTACGCCGGAGATTAAAGAAGAAATAGCCCATATTCTTTCAACTGCAACCAACTGTAATGGCTTTATTGTGAACAGAAGGAATGTTTACCTCGGCAGGGAAATAAAACACGGCGGCTGGTATCCGGATTATGAAATACGGTTATATAAAAAGGAAAAGGGCAGATGGGAGGGTGGCATCCATGCAAAAATCCATATTGATGGAAAGACAGGCACCCTGAAAAATTACTACATGCATACCCCGTATGCAGACACAGCCCACCAGATAAGAACAATCGACAGATATTCCGAGGCATATGCCGACGACCTTCATACATCAGGCCGCCACTTTCACATTTTTAATATGCTTATGCGGCCCATATACCGTTTTTTCAGGGATTATATCTTTAAAAGGGGTTTTCTTGACGGCATACCCGGCCTTATCATTATTGCATCAACAATGTATTATGTGTTTATGAAGCAGGCAAAATTGTGGGAGATGGAAAGGAAAGTGAAAAAGTGAGTTTAATTGAGGAGAGAAGTATGGATGACGCATTAAAAGGCAAGGAAGTCCTTGTAACCGGCGGCCTGGGTTTTATCGGAAGCAATCTGTCCATAGAGCTTGTCAGGGCCGGGGCCAATGTCACAATTGTAGATAATATGCTGCCAAGGCAGGGGGGCAATCTCTTCAACATCAAAGATATTGAAGACAGAGTGAAAGTGAATTTTTCAGATGTGAGAAACGAACTTTCGATGAACCACCTTGTAAAAGGTAAAGACTACATATTCCATTTGGCAGGACAGGTGAACCATGTGGACAGCATGCGCAACCCTGTCCAGGATCTCGATATAAACTGCCGGGGGACGCTTGTGCTCCTTGAGGCATTGAGGCAACACAACAGATCCGCCAGAATAATCTTTGCCGGAACAAGAGGAGAGTATGGATCAAGTGTGAAACTCCCTGTAGACGAAGACCATCCTACAAACCCCAAGGGAATTTATGCTGTTACCAACTTAACGGCCGAAAAGATGGTGCTGGTCTATGACGATATATACGGGATAAAAGGGACATGCTTACGGATAACAAACACGTACGGACCGCGGCACCATATGGCACACGATGAATATGGCGTGTTCAACTGGTTTATACGTAAAGCAATGGATGATGAGGATATCCCCGTATTCGGTGACGGCAGGATACTCCGTGATTTCCTTTATGTGGAAGACCTTGTGGAATGTATGCTCAGTATGACAATTGTTGATGCAGCATACGGCAAAGTCTTTAATATAGGGACAGGCATACCGGTAAGTTTTATTGAGCTTGCTAAAAAGATAGTTGAGATAACAGGCGCAGGGAAGGCACGATTTACGGAATTCACACAGGAAAGAAAAGAGGTCGAGCCCGGTGATTACTATGCAGACATTTCACTGATAAAAAGGATTGTAGGGTGGGCCCCGCGTGTAACGCTTGAAGAAGGCATCAAAAAGACGGTGGCCTTTTACAGGAAATATAGAAAGGAGTATTGGTAATGATAGTAAAGATATTTAACCTTGAAAGGGACCACGAAGAGATAAAGAGCGAGATCGTCGGGCGATTTGAAGATGTGCTCTCTAACGGAGAATATATCCTGGGCAAGGAAGTGAAGGCATTTGAAGAGGCCTTTGCCGCATATTTAGGGGTTAAATATGCCATAGGCGTGAACAGCGGAACGGATGCGTTGAAAATAGGCGGTCTATCTACAGGGCTTCAAAGGGGTGATAAAATTGTCACAACGCCGAATACATATATCTCAACGGCAATGAGTCTTTCCATCCACGGGATTACCCCTCTTCTCTGCGACATAGAACTCGATACGTACAATATGGACCCCGGGCAGCTTGATGACCTGCTGAAAAAAGAAGATAATGTCAAGCTTTGCATCCCCGTCCATCTCTACGGACACCCCTGCAGGATGGATGAAATCCGGGAAATATGCCTCCGGCATGGGGCAAAGATACTTGAAGATGCCTGCCAGGCCCATGGCGCTAAATATAAAGATGAAATGGTGGGGACGATAGGGGATGTCTCGGCATTCAGTTTCTACCCGACGAAAAACCTTGGCTGTTACGGCGACGGCGGCATTATTGTCACGGATTCGGAGGAAATATATAATAAGGCAATAATGATGAGGGCTTACGGACAGGAGGCAAAACATGTCCATGCCATAGAAGGTTTTAATTCAAGGCTTGATGAGGTGCAGGCAGCGATCTTAAAGCTTAAGCTCGATTTGCTCGACCGTTGGAATACAAAAAGGAGGCATTTTGCATGGTTATACAGGAGAGAGTTGGATGATACGCCACTTGTACTCCCCAACGAGGCGTCCTGGGCATACCATGTTTATCATCTTTTTGTGGTCCGGGCAAAGCAGAGAAACGAATTGGTCGGATATTTAAGCGAAAAAGGCGTCTCAACCCTCATACACTACCCCACGCCGATACACCTTCAGAAGGTATATGAACATCTCGGACATAAAAAAGGTGCATTCCCGAAATCGGAAACAGCAGCGGAAGAGATCATCTCCCTGCCCATGTATCCCTCCCTGAAAGAGGACGAGGTTTTGTATGTATCCAAGTGTATCCGGGAGTACTATGGATTATGACGGGGCAACAGCATGAAAATTCTTCAATTATTCAGTGACTGGAAATGGACAGGGCCGGCAGAACCTACCGTGTCGTTATGTGAAGCGCTGACAGGCGAGGGAGTGGATGTAACACTGGCATACAGATGCGCCCCTTTGGATTTCCAGGAAAGAACTGTTGAAAAACAGGCAAAAGACAGAGGCATAAAAACCTTTGACGAGTTCAGGCTGAACAGGTATTTTTCTCCGGAAGACTGGCTGTACGATATAAGAGCCATAAAGTCCTATGTTGCTAAAAACAGGATTGACATAATTCACACCAACCTTTCCCACGATCACTTTACCGCGATTTTTGCACTTTTGTTTTCAAAGAATGGTCCTCTGATAATCAGGACAGACCATAAAAGAGACGGGATGCCTTTTAACAGGTTCATGTCATGGGCAGTCGGACGTACTGACGGTCTTGTGAGTTACAGCAGCAGCATAATGAAACAGGATATGGAAGCCTTCAGATTCCCCCAGGAGAGTACCTGTGTAATTCCTCCCGGGGTCAGGCCATACAACGGTTCTGTCAGGGATATGCGGGATGAATTCGGCATAAAAAGTGATGAAAAGGTCGTTGGTATCATTGGCAGACTGAAGCCCGACAGGGGGTATGGTGTCATACTTGAAGCATTCAGGCTCCTGAGAAACAGGATGGACAAGATAAAGCTCCTCATTATGGGGCGAAGTTCCCAGATAGAGCAGAGCATCAAACAGCCTATTGTTAAATTGGGTCTTAAAGATGATGTAATCCTTGCCGGTTACTGGATAGAAGATTACTTCTCGGTCATTTCGACCTTCGACCTCTTTGTCATGATGAGGGCAGGCAGCGATGGCACGGCACGGGCACTCCGGGAAGTAATGGCTATGGGGAAACCTGCCATAGTATCGGATATGGGGATGCTGCCCGAACTTGTAGAGGATGGGGAATCCGGTTATGTTGTAAGGCTCGACGAGCATGAACTTGCCGCAAAGATGGAAGCAATTTTGACTGACGAAGAAAGAAGGAATGCCTTCGGTATAAAAGCTAAACAGATTGCCGTAGAAAAATGGAATTTTACTGCTCAGGCTCAGGAAATGAAGGCCTTTTATGAGAAGCTCCTTGTATTGAAAAAGAAAGGATAATCCTGGAATCGTAAAGTTTTTATCAATGAAAATCTGCAAGTGAAGTTAAGAATGATAAGCGCTGATGAAATAAACCAATTAAAGACAATCCTTGACAGGGACAGGGTTTCCACCGGGGAATCCGTACGGGAGCTTCATTCCCATGACGAGTCGTATCATGCGCATATGCCTCCTGATGTGGTTGTGTGGCCTTACTCGACAGAAGAGGTAAGCCGCCTGGTAAAATGGGCTTACGAGAGGCATATCCCCATTACCCCCTGGGGTGTGGGAACAAGCTTAGAGGGCAATCCCATACCTGTTAAGGGTGGGATGCTGATAAATTTTCAGGAAATGGACAAGATAATTGCCATACGGCAGCAGGACTTTCAGGTGGATCTTCAGGCAGGGGTGATTTATAAGGAACTGAACAAGGTTCTTGGTCAGCACGGTCTTTTTTTTCCGCCGGATCCCGGCGCTGCTGCCACAATCGGCGGTATGATCGGTAATAATGCGAGCGGTATCCGTACTGTAAAATACGGGGCAACAAAGGATTATGTTATGAGGCTTGTTGTTGTCCTGCCGGGCGGCAGGATCATTCATACTGGAAACAGAGCAAGGAAAAGCTCCTCCGGTTACAACCTTGTATCGCTTTTTACTGGGTCGGAAGGCACGCTGGGGCTCATCACGGAAGCAACGTTAAGGCTTATCGGATTGCCGGTTAATTTTATGGCGGTCAGGGCAACCTTTCCTTCAGTCTTTGACGCAACGAATACAGTATTTCAGATCATGAATTCAGGGCTTTCGCCTGCTGCCATGGAATTCCTCGATGAAAAGGTAATCAGGGTGTTGAACAAAGACCATAATCTGTCGCTTGAGGAGATGCCGACACTGCTTATGGAGTTCCACGGGTTCAGCGAGAAGGGACTTGAGGAGGAAATGGCCTTTGTCGAGGAAATATGTCGTGAAAACAGGATTATATCCATTGATAAGGGTATAGGGCAGGCCGAAAGAGGCCGTCTCTGGGAGATGCGCCATCTTACATTCGAGTCAATTAAAAGGTCTCATCCAGGATTGCTTCCCCTGATTATGGATGTTGCCGTGCCCTTGTCCTGTTACAGCGAAATGGCAGGGTACACCAAAGAACAGGTGAAAGACCTCATTGCATATGTTTTTGGTCATGCAGGTGATGGGAATATCCACGTAGTAGTGCTGGACAACCCTCATGACAAGGACCGGTGGAACCGCGTGGAAGAAGCAAACCGGAAGATTGTATATAAGGCCCTTGAATTCGGTGGTACATGTACCGGCGAGCATGGAGTAGGCATAGGCAAGAGGGCGTTTTTACCTCAGGAGCACGGAGAAGCCCTTGAAATAATGAAGATTTTAAAACAGTCCATTGATCCTGAAGGGCTTATGAATCCGGGAAAATTCTTTCTCTGATGAAATTTATCTGACATAGATCTTTAAATCTCCTTCAATGCTCCCGTCGAGACCGACTTCATTCCCTTGTTCATCAAAAATCTTTTTACCGAATGCAATATCTTTCAATAGGTCGGCGGCAATCAAGGCATGTCTGACAGTCATGCCGGGGAGAAGATCGACTTCTTTATTATTGACGAAAAGCTTCATTGAATAAAGTTCCCTTTGCTTTGTTCCAGCATTATCTTATTTCAACGATTCTTCCCTCTGTTACCGGCGATATCTTCTTTCGGGATTTTATATAGTCAATAACAATATCTCTCAGCCATCTGCCGGGATCATTGTAAATAATACCCTTTCCAATTATTGCCCCTCCTGTTACCGAGTAGTCCTTTGATGTATTTATTGCTTCCCTGAACAGTTTGTATCCATCTCCACCGGCTGCAAGAAAATCATTTGTACCCACAGTATAGTGCTTATCGGGTTCCAGGGGCATACCCGCAATGAAAATATCCTTAATTTTCGGTGGATTATCTTCAGAGTCAACATAACTGAAGGTAATACCCGAGAGCTGGGGGAACCTGCCCCCTCCTTCTTTTATTGATGATATGGCATACTCCAGGGTTTCCCGAATCTGTTTTCCGGTAAGGGTAAAAGCAATGATGTAATTATCAAAGGGCAATGCGGTATATATATCATCGGCCGTTATTACTCCCTTTTTGATGCTTGTCCTTATGGAACCGCCGTTGATTATTGCTGTCTGCGCGCCGGATGTCTGTCTTATGATATCAGCCACAAAATTTCCGAAGTTCGTCTCAGCGCTTCTCACATTCTTCCTGTCAAGATCAACTTCGGTTTCCCCGATGACTTCCTGTAGCAGCGCACCAACCTTGTTGCTGTATTTGTCGACAATTGAGGCGACAGTGTCATCTTTATTTAATTGGGTTGGTTTTATATCAACAAGCTTGTTTTTTACCCCTGTCATTTTGCCATCTGTAACCGTAACATCCAGGACGCCGAGGACCTTGGCATGTTCCCATGCCTGCAAAATCACTGTCTTTCCTACTAAGGCAGGTCGCTCAACTTTTGTGTGTGAGTGACCGCCGACTATTATATCAATATCCTTCACTCTTTCAGCAAGAACCATATCCTGGTGATAGCCTATATGGGACAGGACGACGATCAAGTCCACTTTGTTCCGCAATTCTTTCACATATTTCTCTGCTGTTCCGACCTGAGAGAGAAATTTCAGACCTGTCACGTTTTTAGGGTGTGTCACTATCGGCATTTCCTCTGTTGTTATGCCGATGATTGCTATTTTTATATTGTTCAACTCTTTGAGCACATAAGGCTGGAGGGTCGGTAATTCTACTTTTACAGGGGATTGCCTGTCTGTTTCCACGTTTGCACCGAGAACAGGAAACTTTGCCTCTTCAATCCTTTCTCTCAGTGCTTTTTGTCCGAAGTCGAACTCATGGTTTCCCACAACCATGGCATCAAACTTCATTTCATTCATCAGTTCAATAACGGATTTCCCCTGAAATAGGTTTGCCCAGTTATTTCCCTGAATCATGTCTCCTGCAGCAAGAAAGAGCGTCGGTTTTTCCTTGCGGAGCTGGCCTGCCAGCCATGCAAGATAGGCAATACCACCTGCATATTCATCTGAGCCGTAGGGCTTATAGGTTTGTGCAAAACCATGAAAATCATTTATGTACAGAAGCCTTATTTCACTTTCATTGCTGTACAGCGTTGATCCATAAACGATGAATAAAAACAGGCATGTAAAAACAATAAAAAGCCTTTTCAAATTAACTCCCTGTTTTCCGCAGGGGCTTGCCCCCAGGAATTTATAATACCTTTTAGTGTTTTTATAAATCGGGCATTAAACTTATGTGTTTTTAACGGCATTCTTATATACATATTTCCTTCATCGTCTGTATATGTATCAATCAAAATATTCCTTTTCAGCAATAATTCTTCCAAATCCATTATCGGTTGCCGAATTTTTAATAGTAAAAAATTACAGGGTGTGTCAAAGATTTTCAACCTGCCAATACCCTTCATCTTTTCCATAATAAATTGCTTTTCTTCCTTGATAAACCGCTGTGTTCTCTCTCTATACCCCTTATCCTTCAATGAGGCAAGGGCAGCCATGTATGCTAAAGTGCCGACTTGCGGAAGAAGAGAAATATCTCTGATTTTATTGATCAATCCCGGTGAACCCATGACGTATGCGACAGGCAGCCCTGACAGGGCATGGAAGACAGAGAATGTCCTGAATATGATAGCCCTTTCGGATTCAATAATCTGTCGAACCAAGGAAGCGGATTGTGTAAATTCAATATATGATTCGTCAATTACCAGTATTTTACCTTGCCTGTCCGTCTCTTCAATAATACGGGCAAGGTTTTCCATGGGGAACTCTGTGCCGGTTATGTCATGGGGGTTTGCCAGCACTACCATATCAACATCCTGAATACCCCTGATAAGCCTGTCTATATCAATTGAAAATCCGTTTTCCTCCGTCATGGGAAGGGTGACGACGTTCACATCGTACCTGTTAAAAACCGTCTTGTATGCAAGCGAGACAGGTGAGGGTGCAAAAACTGTTTTTGATGAGGCTATATGTATTAAGGCATGGAGTATATGAGGCAGACCCTGTCCGAATATTATATTATCTTCTCTGATCCGTTCTTTTTTACAGATATATCGCTTTAAATATCTGATCTCTTCATCAGGGGGAAAGGGCAGGTGCTTTATGCCCTTTCTTATGGCATGTTTTGCTTTGTTTGACGGGCCTAAGGGGTTTACGCCGGAGGCAAAATCCATTACCTGCCTTAAGTCGAACCCTTTGTGCTCTGAAAAATCATGGATATTCATGGGATATTTTTTTCAACTCGCTCTGCGAGTTAAGGGAATTAACGCGTTTGCTTATTTTCAATGTAACTGAGCGCCTTCTCTGAGAGCATCTTAATAGCCGGTTCGTTTGATTCGTTTTGTGCTTCCCTGTACATCTTCTTTGAGTCTTCTATCTTTCCTTTTATGTAATAAATCTTACCAAGATACAGTTTTGCTATGCTCTGTGTCTTTTTCCGCTTTTCATTTACAACCTTATTCATGGCATCTTCGGCCTTTTTTAAAGCTTCTTCATTTCCGGTAGTGCTAAATTCTGCGAACCCCTGAATGCCCTGAGAAAGCATGTACTGGACTTTATCATCCTGCTTCTTTTCATAGAGGGTGTAGGCAAATACGCAAAAGCAGATGACGATAATTCCAACAATGCCTGCAATACATAATTTAAGGTTTTCTCTGACCCAGTTAAAGATGTATGCGAAAGTCCTTATAACAATATCCGGTTTTTTTATGTCCTGCTTTAACTTGTTTTTTGCCATATGGGGTATTTCAACATATAAGATTCTGCATGTCAACACTAAAGCCGTCCGGAGCGTAATCCCTTCATTTAAACAGCCAGGTATTTTTTATTAATGTGCATCTCCGCTCAGGTTTAAGCCTATAACCCCCAGTACAATGAGGGCTATTGAAACGAGCTTTTGCGGTGTAACAGGTTCTTTAAACCAAATTATACCTATGCCTGCAATGAGGGCGGTACCCAGGCCGGCCCACACTGCATAAGTAATGCTTAATTCAAGCTTTTTAAGGGTTAGAGTGAGAAAAAAGAAGCTGATCCCATAAAATACAAAAATCAGGATCGAAGGGATGATTTTTGTAAAACCCTGTGAAAATTTCATGCTTGTTGTACCCGAGACCTCGAGGACAATAGCGAGAATTAAGTAGATTACATACATATTAAAACCTCCTGAGTCCTGCAAATGTTATTATTTTCTCATACATTCTGTTATGCAGGGCAAAGCAATGTCAATAATAAAGATATAATCGGGATTTCCTGAGTTTTGCTTTCAATCACATAGATTCCTCGGAGCTCTGCTTCGGGGCAACCATATTCCCTCGCCCCTTGAGGGAGAGGGCAGGGTAAGGGGGATAATCATTTTCCCCATTCCGCTGATTCCTCGAAGCTCTGCTTCGGGGAGGTTCATTGTGACCGGAAAATGGGTTCTGAAAATTTTCAAAAGTGAATATGTTCCTGTCCTGAACCTTTACCCTTTCTCGACCTTGTAGACCTTGCAGAAGGTACCCCTGAGGGTAACACCTCCCATCTCATGGGCATAAGGGGAGCTGTTGCTGGTAATTGCATTGATGCACGATTCTGCAAACCCATGCAGCCCTTCATCGACACGTTTTTCAGGGTACCACCAGCCGTGATCTCCCACCACAACTTTTGGATGGAGGCTTTCGGTATATTCTGCCCTGTGGGTTATCCTGCCACGTTTGTTCTCGATATAGACCCAGTCTCCGTTATCGATCCCCAGTTCCTTGGCCGTGGCAGGATTGATATTAAGGATCGGATCCGGACGCCGGGCGCGTAGACTCTTTATCTGTCTGAAATTGGCGTGCCTAAAAACAGCCGGCTTCCTCGTGGTCAGGATCAGGGGGTATTCGCCTGCCGACCCGGGCTCACTGTACATCGTCTCTGGAGGTTCACGATAGACAGGTAGCGGGTCGGAGCCCGCCTCCTTGAGTGCATTCGAGTAGAGTTCGAGCTTGCCCGAAGGGGTAGCGAAACCGTCCCTCTCATAATGCCTGTACTGTCTGACGCACTGCAGGATGTGGACTCTCCGGAACTCATCCAGGGTAATGCCCGCGGGTCTTAGCATTTCCTCCATGAAATCACATTCATCCTTCCAGAAATACTCACCCAGTCCCAGCTTACGGGACAGCTCGATATAGATCTGGGTGTCCGACTTGCAGTTCCCGGGATCAACCACCTTCTGCTGTATCTGTGCCAAAAATGGTAGATCACCTGACTGGCGAATCGCATCATGTTCAAGATAATGGGCCACAGGCAGAACCACATCGCACATCTCGACGGTGGGTGTCAGAAACAAGTCAGCCGCTGCAATAAAGTCGAGTTTCTTGAATGCTTCCAGAGTTTCCCTGGAATTGGCCCAGGTGCAAAGCAGATTTCCTCCCTGAATATAAGCCACATGGGGCATATAGGGCTTGCCGGTAATGAGCGCCTTTACCACACTCTGCGGTAAGGCGTAATGGATGAAGGGCGCCAGATATTCGGCCCCCAATCTTCTCTGCCGCCTCTCCCCGGGAACATGATCTTGTAAGGTAAATTCCGGAGCAGCTCTGGACAGTATAGGAGGGTTAGTCCACTGGACTTTGCCGCCCGGTGCACCCACGTTGCCGCAGAGGCCTTCCAGTATATAGATGGCCCGCTGGGTCTGCAAGGAAAGCACGATATTCTCATTTGCATTCCCCACCAGAACGGCTGCGGGCCTGTTTGCGGCATAAAATCTTGCCGCATCCACTATGGTCTCTGCCGGCACCCAGGTAATCTCAGACACTTTCTGCGGTGAATACTCCTGCACATGCGCCTTCAGTTCATCAAACCCTATTGTCCAGTTTTCCACAAACGCTTTGTCGTACAAACCTTCATTGATAATGACGTGAGCCATCCCAAGGGCCAGGGCCATGTCCGTTGCCGGCCTCGGCCTTATCCATTGGTCTGCCTTTTTTGCCAGGATGGTTTCAAAGGGGTCTATCACCATCAACTTGGCCCCCTTTGCAATGGCTCTCTTGAGAGGCTCGTAGTTCGGGATGGATGTTGACGCGGGGTCCATGCCCCAAACCACGACCAGCGCCGAGGCATTTGTGTGATCTTCCATGAGAAACGAGCCAAAGGTGAAGCGCATGGCATTCACATGGGGGAAATAACAGACCGATGCCATAGAGGTGATGTTTGGAGAGCCAAACACATTGGCAAGGCGGGTAAAAACATTGTCCTGAATGCCTTTGGCAGCTCCCCTCAACCAGCATACGGACTCAGGGCCGTACTTCTGCTTGGCATTGTTCATTTCATCAGCTATCCTGCCGAGGGCCTCATCCCAGGAGACCTCCTGCCACTTCCCTTCTCCCCGTTTGCCCTTTCGTATCAAAGGATGTCTTACGCGGTCAGGGTGGTTCCGAATCTCCAATGATGCCATAGCCTTTACGCAAAGAGCCCCCATGTTGAGCGGGGCATCGGGATCCCCCTCAATCTTGACTATCTCCCCATCCTTCAAATGCACCAGCATGCCGCAATCCTGAAGGCAGAGGGCGCAAGTTGTCCGTACAACTCCAGTGTTAATCATGATATTCTCCTTATTGACCTATAGCTTTTCTCGTCACAGAATCAACCTCTTCTACTAAGGAACTTTTACACCACAAGACATTAAGAGTCAAATTCATTTTTCTGAAGCTATCCATTCAAAAATGTTATCGACCGGTTTACGAATCTGTTTGTGTTGGGGGTCAAATCTTTACGGCCTGTTGCCCAAATCCCCTTAACCTTTG
>JAPLKC010000082.1 GCA_026388255.1 Pseudomonadota bacterium
CGCTGAAGGGAAAAGAGGAGTTCTGTTCCTTTTCTGGCAATCTTAACAATTTCCTCAAACTCGCCATGACGCCCGGCTTTATAATACTCTTGCCTGAACCGCACTATTTTTGATAAAGACCGACTAAATCTCTGATTTTCCTTCCCTCTTTTTTCCTGGCAGCTTTCGCAAAAACAATCACCGTGTCTTTCGGCCATCCCTAACAGCTTGGTGATCCTGTCATAAGGGAATTCTTCTTTTGTTACCAAAACCCTTAAAGCTTTTACGATATTAACAAAATCCAATGCCTTTTTCCCGTCTGCTTTTTTTTCTGGAACGATTTGTTCTGGCTCTGCCATAACTTCACCTCTTGTTTTTTGAATGATTACCCTTTCTGCTCATTGACGTCTTCATGCCGAACTGATTAAGGATCTTTCCATATTCATGGTAGCAGTAATGGCTTCCCCGGTCTGGGTGATGGATGAGGCCCGGTTCCGGCCCTTTGGCCGATACTGCCCTGAATAGGGACTGCATTATAAGGTCTTTATGTTATCTTTGAAATATTTCTCTCTATCTTATCTTTGATCTCTGTCATTTTAGCTTATTCTCCTGTATAAAGGCTATTATTCAGAATAGCCTGACATAAAGGAGAGAAGGCATCCCTTATGCTTCCCGGCACCAGAAGAGTCTTTTTGGAATGTCCACAAGAAACACTCTTAATTGATACTACACTCTGCCGTTGATGTAAAGGAGGTTTACCGCATCGTAGTTGATGCATAAAAACAAGACGCTAATTCTTTTTCAAATATCCAAAAAACAGCACTTTAAGCCCTGAAATTGGCCATTTTCCATGCACAAAACACCACCTCAATCGGCGAGATATTACGATATGGATATTGCTGAGAATGCCCTGTCCGAAGGGATGGCTTGTGAAGTATGCCCCTTGACTGCGGCGGTGTGAATCAAAATGCGGCCCGACTTACCTAAAATTGATAAGCGATATTTACCCCTGCTACTAAGTTATAACCAACATAACCATCGGGATTGTAAGATATTTTGTCGCCTGTTGTGTTATACCTCATTGTCTTTCCTGCCTTGCTTGAAAGGGGGAACCAGTATTCCACTACTGGCTGAATAGTCAGTTTTTTAAATAAAGGGATCGTGAATCCTGCCTTCACCATGCCGTCGTGGAATCCATTGTATTTTTGGCCGGTATATCCGCCAGTGGATCGCTCATAGGTCTGCCAGTAACTCCCACTTCCCGCATAATACCCGGCAGAAGCGCCGAGGTCAAGGGTCGTGTTTTTGTACAGACGGAATGAATGTTCGAAGGATAGATTGATGTAAGTGGCAGGATAGGCATTAATATCGCGATAGATGGACAGCGCAGGTTTCATGAGTACATTGTAAACAGCGCTTATAAAAAGCTCGTCCGTATTATTGCAGTGCTTGAAATCATAATGGGTATATCCTCCGGTCAAGCTCAATCTGTCAATATTGTATTTGTAGCTCAGCGTTGCATACACTTCATTGAATCCAACACGCCCTTCGGAAGTTCCCGGATCAAAGGATTGGGTTTTGTGTTGACTGTTATCCATATTGCCCCACACTGACGCTTCAAAACCCTTAAAGGTCGCGGCAACAGACGGCTGAATTACCATGCTGTTTTTGCTCAGTTCATAACCCCTGAAGATGTATTTGTTGAAAACGCCAACAGATGCGCTCATTTTTATTGTCTGTTTCTCAGGTTTGTTTACTTCTGACCCATATGAATTCCCGACCATAAACAGGATTGCCAGTACTGCGATAAAAAGTGATGCCTTACGGCGATCCGATTTCTGTCTGAATGAATATCTCATTTTTGTTCCTGATCTCTCAATCATGTTTCGCATTTGAATTTGTTTCCCCTGTCGGCTCGACCTCTTCGATCCCTATGCACTGATCACCTCCGGCACCCCTTGGCTTCGTCCGGAACAGGCTTCGGGCAAAAGACCACCCCATCGCAAAACCCTGATTCGGCCTTATTGTTCTCCCTCTGTACCTCGGACGATTGCACACGCCCTCAGTTCTTCTATGGAAATCTCTTTCCGTCCCTTAAGCGCCGCCAACAGTTCATAATCATAAATAGGCCAGCCATGTTCCAGGTTGAATTCGAGCCACCAATCAGGCAAGTGCTCCAGGGCCAGTTCGAGAACTTCAAATGCCTTCTTCTTGAATTCATCGCTAACGCGATGTGCCATAGAGCAGTCTATGTCATCGATGAAAATCTTCCTTATGTCGCCGGGATATCCTATCATGGCAGGATAGGCGAGACACAGCATCAGTTTCGCGTTTCTTGTTTCCAACCGGCACCTGCCTTCAGTTATATCCAGGAAGTGGCAATCCCCGACCAGACCGTAAATTTTATGACCTTTATATGGGAAAGTATTGCAAAACCTGTCGATGAAATTCATAAAGGGGATTTCCAGCTTCCTTGAAACGAATTCGGCTTCTCCAGGCAAAAAATAGGTGATAGTATTCTTTTCACACCCCCCCCCGCACTCGACGCACAAATCGAACATCATGCCGTCAAACATGCTGTGGAGTTTTTCAAACTCTATGGGTTCCATTTACTTCCTCCTGAACACAAGCCATGAAGCTACACTATTTCATAGAGCATGAGAAGACCGAGAACCATTATGGAGATAGGTATCAGCTTTGCCAACAGGGGTTGATCGCTGCAGATGCCGAGCCCCGCGGCATGGCACAGTTTCTCCAGGAATAATACAATAAGCGGCTGAGTTGCCGCTATTGTTGCGACTATCGTAGCCGGAAGCCCCGCCATGGCAAAATAGATTGTCGCCAATCCGCCGAACGCGAAGCCTTCACTCAAAACAAGCCACTTCAGATTCTTGAACTCCCCCCGAATGCCTCGCCTCGTGGAGGTATGAAATAAGCCGGCCAATAAGGTTAAACCAATGCTTATTAGGCCCACTGCAAGGCCATTGAATTCCGGCAGTTTGGTTGTGGCAATCTTGATGAAGAATTCGTGCAACCCCACAAGGACTATCATAGAAGCTATTAGCCACTTTGTGACACCTTTTTTAAGATTGTTGATCCTTGTGGACAGCATTATTGCGCCGAGAATGACCAGGCCCATCCCGGCATAGGTGAGTAGTGAAAATCTCTCATTGAGAAAGAAAAACGAAAGGATCGCAACCATGATCGGGTAGAGGTACAAAAGACCGATGATGCTGGAGGCGTCCTCCTTGGAGAACAAGTAATAATATGCGAAATACTGGCTGCCATAGATGAAACCGGCGAGGGCAGGGAAAAGTAAATCTCTGAGAGAAGAGACAACGCTCCAATCGAGAAATATCGCCAACATGAGGCCTGCGATGAGCATGACAGCCCCGGACATGACGGTATAACTGGCCGTATTTGTTACTTCTTTGAAACAGCATATTTGTCCGTAATATTCATCATTCCTTCGAAGAAAGGGGCGAGGATGGCGCAGGTTAAAGGTATGAGGATTGATGTGCCCAGACCCGCTCCCTTAAGACTGCCCTTTGGGGTTGGACAATTTTTTCAGATTTTTCATAATATATTCCGGTATAATTCCAAGCCTTATATATGCCTGCTGAGTATCCTCGGGGAGATACTTGAAATCCCGTATCCGCTTCCTGCACTTTTCGCTGCCGCAGCAGCAGTCCATCTCCCAGTCGTCTTCGTCCATTGTGGTTGAATAGTCAAAGGTGATTTCTTCGTCTTTATTTATTTCTCTCAGGGCAATCAATGCTACCCCCCCCCTGACCGCATCGCCTGCGGGAATGATCAATGCCGCATTCGGATCGCAGGAATGATTGATAAAATCATCGAAATCGCCTGTCGGACCCATGTAAAGGTTGTCGCCTACCTGAACCCATCTATCTTCCGTTGCATCATAGGGGTAAGGGAGTTGTTCGTAAGTGCATAACTCGGCTTTGCATACGAAGATCGTTTCTCCAGCCTTGAATTTCTTTCCGGCAAAAACACCCTTCCCGTGCTTGCAATCTTTTAAAATCAAAACAGGATTGCCTTCGCCGGTGCATGCGTTGGGTCTTGGTTCGCTCAAAACCATCTCTCCAGAATCACTCTTTAATGCCGATGGCATTCTTTAGCTTCTTCATAATATAATCCGGCACAATGCCCAGTCTGATGTATTTCTCCTGAGTATCCTCGGGGAGATACTTGAAATCCCGTATCCGCTTCCTGCACTTTTCACTGCCGCAACCACAGTCCATCTCCCAGTCGTCTTCATCCATTGTAGTTGAATAGTCAAAGGTGATTTCTTCGTCTTCATTTATTTCTCTCAGGGCAATCAATGCTACCCCCCCCCTGACCGCATCGCCTGCGGGAATGATCAGCGCCGCATTCGGGTTACAGGAATGGTTAATGTAATCATCGATATCGCCTGAAGGCCCCATAAAAAGGTTGTGGCCTACCTGAACATAGCGGTCTTCCACCAAACAAAGGTCGGCTTGTTCTTCATACGTCATGAAATTCCCCTTGAATTCAATGATCATTTCTCCGGCCTTGAATTTCCTTCCTGCAAATACACCTTTCCCGTGTTTTGCATCTTTTAAGATGAGGTCGGGCAGGCTTTTATCTATACTTTTCATATGACTTCCTCAACGCTCGCGGAACATAGGGTTCATATTTCTTGTACATCTCTTCCGGCAGGAACCGGATGCTCCTGATGATCTTCCTGCATCCTCTCTTCCCGCATCTGCACTCCATTTCCCAGTAAGGATCATCTTCAGTGATGGAGTAATCAATCGTTACTTCCTCCCCCCCCCTGATATCCTTCATGGCCACAACAGTGACTTTGCCTTGTATACCCACATTCGGATCGCATGAATGGTTGATGTAGCGCCAGGGATTTACATCAAAGGGGCTGAGCCATAGGCCTTCTCGTATCCAGAGCCAATAGGGTCCTGTCAGGTAATCGTCATTGTAGTCATCTTCTACGAGAGTCCCTTTGGCAACAAAAACAATTTCACCTTCTTTAATATCTATTTTGGCAAAAAGACCTTTGCCAATATGCCCGGTGGGCGCAACATATACCTTTTTGTGTTTTTCTATCGACATTTTATCCACTATTTCCGCCACAGGGCTGAGATTTGCCGGAATATTCCTGCGTGATTCTCGGATTGTGGGATGACAAGCACAGTCCGCTTTCATGTTTTTCAAATACGAATTCCTGCACCTGCATCCTGTTAAATACATAGGTTCCAAAGTAAGCGCCATATAAATCTTCCACGAAATAGGCGCCCTTCTCCAGTTTGTCCGTAATCAGTGTCAGGAGCGCCGCAATGACCCCGGTTGCCACCTGGGTATAAGTTGCATTTGTGCCTGTAATGGTTTTATTTGCTATGGAATTGAAGTAATATACCGTCTTATCGGAATATTCCATCAATACGCCGATATTGTCCGCCCCGTCCAGCGTGAGACATGTATTATCGCCGAGCAGAACATCCTCGAAAAGCAGCCTGCCCTTCTTCCGGTATGTGTTGATCAATGCCCGCATGGTCTGGATATTGATCGCATAGACGAATTTTGCCGTCAGATCGTATTTCTGCGAAAGGCTGACTATCTCATCGTGGGGTACGATAAACCCCTCCGGGTATTCTTTAAGGGACAATATAGGAGACAGTATGGCCTCCATATTTTTCCTGTTTTCAACGGCGTTGGGAAGATACTCCATTGGATTGTCCTTTCCCATCATCACAATAGACGGTTCCTCTGAAACCTCCTCCAGAAACTTCTTTACGGACCAGGTAACCATGGGGTGCTCATTTGTCGCGGTCTGCGAGGTGTCATACTCGAAAACAACTATCTTTTGTGGCACGCCGAACTTTTCGATCCCGTGCCTTGCCCACATGTTCACAACACCGGGGTTCATGCCGGTACTCAGGATGTGCACGGCATTCCTGAATTCCTCTCTTTTGGCCCAGAATTCAAGAACATGCTCATGGGTTTTTTTCGGCCCGTTGATGCTTGTATTGACGTAACTCACACCAGCCCTGTCTGTGGCATATAATATGGGAAGGGTTTCATCGTCCGTGACATCAAGGACAATACCCACATCGCTGTCCTTCAACAGGCGTTTATAGCGATCCTCATCCCGGGGCAAAGAGATAGCTTCGTTCAGGAACAGATAATCGAGTCTCTTGTGATCGATAAATTCATTGGAGAGTATTCTTTTGCTCTTATCGAGGAGAATCAGTTTGTCAAATAATTCCCGATGATCAACAAGGTAAATAAGCGACGCTGTTCCAACCCCTCCGGATGCTCCAAGTATCAGCAGATTAGGTTTTTTGTTAAGTTTAATCATATTTCAAATTAGCTGCCATTTCAGTCTATAATAAATACTGCTGTCGCTAATACCGAGGTCCAGAGACCGTCTTTATTTCCCTCTGCAGACTGGCAGATATTTTTAGTTTTGAATATGTGGCCGCTCGCTGTGTAAGACTGCTTACGCTCATCCCATGCCTGGTTCGGGTCAAAATCAATGTCGAGCGTTGTCGCAAGCATTGTAGCTGCGAGGTCTTCTGCGTATTCCCCGGAGACAATGGCTTTTTCACCGAAGGCATGGTGCTCGGAGAGATAACCATACTGGGAGTAATCCGTAGGTCGGGCAAAACCAACGGCCGCAGAGATAAGACGGTTCGGTTCATTTGTCTCATTTCGGGACATTACGCAATAAGTGATCTGCCCGGGACGGAGAAGCTTTTCACCGGCAGCCCTTGAAAGGATCTTGCACTCAGGTGGGAATATGCTTGATACATACACAAGGTTGCATTTCTGAATGCCTGCATTTCTCAAGGCAACCTCGAAGGACGATAGTTTGTCTTTATGGACACCCACCCCTTTTGTAAAGAAAATATTTTTTGGAGTCATTTTTATCCCCCCTCTCTATCCTTCCCACAGGACTACACCAATTAAAAACAGATCGTGACGCATTAAGATTAAAACAATAAGAACTTTGTCGCTATTCTTCGTATCGTCTGACACCCCGTTCTTGGGTCTCCCGATTATCGTTACATCCGAGTCGAGAGAGCCCGGACATGATTCACATACCTCTTTGCTTTATTCTACGCAAAAGAGCGAATATTATATAAAAATCAACTTTTGATATTGATTATTCCATATTGAATGTAGATTTGTCAATTTTATTCTATATTTAGTGTTGTTCTAAACCCCTCTGAAAAATCAGATGATTGATCTATCGCTGGAGGGTTAATGGCAACAGTAAAAAAATTGTTGGGCATGAGAATAAAAGAATTACGAAAAGTACGCGGTTTGTCGCAGGAGGAACTGGCCGAAATGATAGGCATAGACCCCAAGCATTTGAGCAGAATAGAGGTTGGAAACAGCTATCCGTCATTAGATACTCTTGAAAAAACAGCAAATGCATTAAGGGTTGAGTTGAAAGATTTCTTTGAATTCGAACACCATGAAGAAGAAAAGGAACTGGTCGAAAATATTAACAAAATTCTGCTGGAAAGTGATAAATCAAATCTTAAGCTAATTTTCAGGCTCTTAAAGGCAACTACATATTGAAGTCACAAAACAGGGGAATAAGGGGATATCCTAAAAAGTTGGAAACTGTTTGACGTTCCTCCTGGAAAAGCAAAAGGGGTCTTACAATGACCATTTATTGTTGATCCCCAACATCATTTTCTTGATTCACCTGCAATTTTATATAATTTGCAAGCTAAAATTTCCGATGGGGCTATTGAATGCCACACGAAGTCCTGCATCTTTGCCATGGTTGCCGGATTGCGGATTACAGGAAGCACATCGCAGAAAATGGATTTCTAAATCTAATCAAACTTGAAAATTGCGTGCTCCTGCCTATATCGCGCATACGGCATTCAATATAAAATTGAGTATTACGTTTTGAAAGGAAGTTTGCAGCCATTATTTCTCCTCAAAAATGTAGTTACCTATTTACACGTTCCAATAGAGCCGGCTTTGCATCTTTTCCCGTCATATCTATGTGGAACCGGACAGGCAGGCATGCAACAATCAGGACTGTGTCGGCAGGAGATTATAATTAAATCACCTTTCTTTTGCTGGTATTTTGTGCTATCTCTAATGTAATATTTAAAATAATAACCTATAGAGGGTAACTGAAATGAACCATAATATTAAAAAACTTATGTCAAGACTGCTTATAGCTGTAATGCTTTTTGCGGTTCCGGCCTCTTCTTTTGCTTTTAATGAATACGATAAAATTTGGCACTTTAGTATATCAGGGGTCTTTGGCGCGGCAAGCGAGACGTATCTCCATTACAATACCAAGCTCGAAACTCCCCAGCGAATAGCATGCAGTACGTTTCTCGGTATTGTTCCCGGCATATTCAAAGAACTCTATGACGATCGTCAGAAGAACAATTCTTTTGATTGGGGTGACATGGCAGCGAATGCAGGTGGAGCTTTAGTCGGGGCATTGATTTCAAACTATGTAAATAATAAAATTCAGGTTAGTATTGATAATAACGGGAAGGGGGCAAAGGTTGCTTACCGATTTGAATTTTAAAAAGTTTCCATGCCCTTGCCATCTACCACTCTTCTTCAAACGTGGGCGGCTTCGCCCAGGACCTCTTCTGCCCATTGATTAAGGCTTTTCCCTGCGGTTTTTGCTGTGGCAAGGGCTCTGGCATGAACCTCAGGAGAAACACGGAGCATCAGCTTAGCCGTATACCCATCATAGGTCATTACGTTTTTCATGGTGTCACTTCCAGTTGTCTCAACCACTCACGCAGTTCTTCGACCTGATACTTTTTTGCTGATACATCTTGTGCTAACACAGGGTTCAGATGGATGCATGCAAGGTACTCATTCCTTGTCCAGCATCTCACGGACCTTCTGAAGAAGATTGTTGAGTGACAATGGTTTAGCAATAAAGTCGAATTCCTTATCCTCAATCCCTTTATTGAGGATAACGTCCTTTGTGTGCCCGCTGGTAAAGAGCGTCTTGACATGAGGGTTTATCCCGTGCATCTCCTCGTAGACCTCCCGTCCGTTCTTTTTCGGCATCACGGAGTCGATGATGCTAAGGTCTATGTCCCGGTGCTGTTTGAATTTATCAACCGCATCTTCACCGTCTATCGCTTCAATTATTGTATAGCCATGCAGTTGGAGGGCTTCCCGCATAAAGCGCCTTACCTCTTCGTTATCTTCAGCGATAAGGATCGTTTCTTTCCCCATTATGACAGCAGGGGCTGTCTTCTGTTGTTCTTTATCGACTTTTGCCATTGCTGCAGGGAGATAGATACGAAAGGCGGTACCCTGATTCGGTTCGCTGTCTGCTGTGATGTATCCGTTGTGCTGCTTTACGATACCATAGACCGTAGCAAGGCCAAGACCGGTTCCTCTTCCGACCTCCTTTGTGGTGAAAAAGGGGTCGAAGATCTTTGCTTTTGTTGTCTCGTCCATGCCGGCGCCAGTGTCAGAAACGTTTATCAGCACATATCTCCCGGGCTCTCCGAACCCGTACATCCGGATAAACTCGCTGTCTATAGTGGTAATATCCGTCTCTATGGTGAGCGCCCCCCCTTGGGCATGGCATCCCTCGCATTGGCAACAAGGTTAAAGAGTATCTGGTCCATCTGCGACTTATCGGCCATGACAATCATATCATCCTGCGTAAGAAATGTGCGCAGCTCAATATCCTCAGTGATGAGCTTCTTAAGTAATTTCTCCGTCACTTTTATTGTGTTGTTTATATCCAGGGGGACAAGGGTGACAGGCTGCTTCCTGCTGAAAGTCAAAAGACTCTGTGTGAGATCGGCTGCCTTCCGGGAAGCGGAGAGTATCTGGTCCACATATGTCCGCAAGGAGTTATCCTTATCCATCTTTATCTGCATGAGGGTAGCATATCCCATCAGGGCAGTGAGGATATTGTTAAAATCGTGGGCGACTCCTCCGGCCAGAGTACCGATAGCTTCCATCTTCTGCGCATGGAGCAATTGAGATTCCAGGCTCTTTCGTTCTGTAATATCATGCACATAAAGCAGAGATACGGGCAACCCGAAAAATGTGATGTTTGTCTCGGAAGCTTCAAGGAATATCTGCTCAAGGTTTTTCTTCAAACCCCGGAATTCATACCGGGCAACAATTTTTTCGTCGAGTTGACGCAGGAGGAGCGCTTGATTGACATTTGTTGCGTCATCGGGGTGAACGACGGAAAGAGCGGGTTTCCCTTCTATCTCCTGAGGCGATTCGTAACCGAACATCTCAGAAAATTTTCTATTTACAAAAGTGAATATCTCGTCTCTGACGATCGCAATCCCGTCATTTGAGTTTTCAATGACGGTCCGGTAACGTTCCTCGCTCTCGCTGAGGCTGTCCTCGGCGATTTTCCGGTCTGTTATGTCTTCACAGGACATCAGATATTTTCCGGCTTCAAGGGGAACGATGGAGCAGGATACGGTCTTTTCTGCCCCGTCTTTCCGGGTTATTTTCATCATCCGCGTTATTTTTACGGACAGGGAGAGTTCCTGCTGTATATCGTCCCAGTCGAAACCGGAATCGTGCCAAGTCAGATTGTCAGGTGTTATCCGTTCAAGCCACGACACCCAGGAGTGGCATTCATCTGAATCGTAGCCGTATAGGGCAAGGAAACCGGCGTTAGCATACCTGAATGTCCCGTCTGCCTCGATTAATGCCATACCGAAAGGCGCATTCTCGGTGAGGATCTGGAATTTTATCCTTTCCATCTGTAATTCTTCTTCCTTCTGCTTCCGCATGACAATCTCATCAGATAACGCAATGCTCTGAAGGGTAAGCTCTTCGGTCCTTTCGCGGACCCGCATCTCCAGTTCATTATGGGCCTTGAGAAGGGCATCTTCGGCCTTTTTCCTGGCGGTAATATCGCGGAGCAGAAGAACGGCGCCGTATTCCCCGCTTAAGTTCCCCGTGATGATCTCCAGAGGAAAGGTCTCATTGTTTTTTGTCTTTCCCGTTGCCAGGCCGACATGAAAACCTTCCCTTTCAAGCGTTTCGTAGATTTCGTGCTTGTTGTCTTCGGGATAAGAACGCCGGTCGAAATAGAGGAGGTCTGTCGCCTGCTGGATTACTTCATTCACATCATAGCCGAACATTCGTTGTACTGTATTGTTGCACACTATAATATGTCTTCGCTGGTCAACAACCAGAAGCACATCGGGGTTGATGCTGGAGATGATGTTTTCAAGCTCTTTTCTCTTCTTTTCAGCCTTCAGCCAGCGGCGATAGGTAAGGTATAGAAGCCCTGACAGATAGAGAAAGGAAAAATTAATCAAATATTCTGTTATACCCAGAAGTTCATATTCTGAAGAAAAATCGTACAATCGTTCACTAAAGTGAATATACATGCTGAAGAGGGGCAGAAGAAGTGTAATGGCGATGACGATGATGATGTCGCGCCTTTCTTTTCCGACTGATATGAATTTGTCTTTCAACATCTATAGCCTTTTTACCATTGTCAGCCTTCCTGAAGCAACAAAAACACGTGACGTCTATTCGTTTATGGCAGCCATGGCCATGGCTGCCATGGCCTGATAGTTCTGTATCGCATTCAATATGTCAGCGGCCACCTCCTTGAACCGGGTGCCGAGGGTGACCTTGTTATTATCTGTTCTGATAGCGACTATGTCCATTTTGATCGTTACTTCGTTTTGTGATCCCGGTATTTGCAGGGAAAGGGCGCATCGTCTCCGCGTTGGACCTGTGCTGGTTCATCCCCGGCGGACAGGTGAAAAACAAAGCAAGACCCCCTCATGCTTATATCGATTGTTGCTCCTTTATACGTATGGTCGTTTATTCTCATTGCAGCAGGAATTAAACAGGGTATTCTGCTATGCTGTCGAAGATTTACAGTCTCTATCTGTTCCGGGTATGACAAAACAAGAAGGTTAAACGGAAACTCCAGGGCGCCTATCAGTGTATATGGAAATCCGTAAACGATTCCCATATGCAGATACCTTACAATTATATGATTCTCTTTATGCATCGTGGTCCAGATGCCCTTTCCGCGGGAAGAAGGAACGTTGCAGATGAGATAGCCGCCTCTTTCCATTCCCAAAAGAGTGGCCTTATGAGACTCGGCATGTCCTTTCAGGGTGATCGCCAGAGACATCCCCCATTCTACGCCCAGGGCTACATGATTTATCTGAACATTCTGTGTTAATTCATCGGTATTCATTGGTTGTTTCTCTCCATTGCAATAAAGATGTTTTCACAGTTTTTTTTAATGGTCGGGCGGTAATTGGTTATTATTAAAAACAACCCTGTCGCAGCATGTTCCTACCCATCCGTCACCGTAGGAAACAAGCGTGACATTCCTGCTGCAGTAAGGACATGTAATGGTTCCCGCGTTTGCCCTTTCCCTGTCGTTGCTGTGGTCATCCTTTAACGGAGAAAATACTGTTTCAATCGTTTCCATGCAGACAATCCTCCTATCCCCCCTGCAGGTTCCTCACAGAGGCATCAAACAAGTTGCATAAATGTATACTAAATAAATAAAGATATGTTGTTGTTTTATTGTGGTTATAATATGGAGTTAATTACCATATTATTTAAGTGATTGGAGATAAGAATGGAGGTTGATTTTTTTATTGTTCAGGCCAAGCTTGCTTCTGATGTTGTTTCTATAAGAATCAATAGAGCTGGTGGCCGCTCCTATTATCTCTGAAATTTCTTTTGTTGTTTTGCCGTCCTTTATGAGAGAGGCTATCTGGGTTTCCCTGGGGGTAAGGTTGAGCTGCCTTATGGTGTGGAGGAAAGGGGATACGATTTCGTTGAGATTTGTTTCAAGGATGCCGAAGTGGGAGTGCTGCTGCGGATCGAGCCTGCCCTTTTTTATCTTTTCTATGTAAGGGATCACAAGCCTCTTCACATTCGATGCAACCCGATCTTCCATATTAATTTTATCTTCTTCTCTTTGGTGTAAGAGTACCCTTAGTGCGGCGTTGAGTTCCTCAAGGCTTTTGGATTTGGCTTCAATGTCTTCTTTGTTTTTCATTAATGCCATTTCAGCCAGCTTACGTTTACTGATGTCGCGTGAGATCTCAAGAACAATCTTTACTCTCCCATCCGGATAACGCCTCACAACAGCAGAGGTGCACCAGAAATAAAGTGCATTTCCATTTGCATCAACTATTTTTGATTCGTGCTCATGAACCTGACCGTCCTGAAAAGTCCTGCTTATGGCACAATTAGTACATTTGGCCTTGCGGCCATGATATACTGCATAGCATTTCCTGCCAATCATGTCTTTTCCAAATAACTCTTTTCCGATTTCATTCGCCCACACGATGTTGAAATCTTCATCTATCATACTTATATAATCTATCAACGAATCAAGAATTCCCTTGAGCATGGTTTGTGCTTTGTTTCGTTCAATGATTTCCAGCTTGAGTTTTTCGTTCATTTGCATTAATTCGGCAGTCCGTTCCTTAATCAATTGTTCAAGGTGATTATGGTGTTGTCTCAGTTCATCCTCTGCCTGCTTACGGTCGGTGATGTCCTTTACGAATCCCTGTACGATGCCCTTTCCCTCAGGATTGACGATTTTCACGTTGACTTCAACGCACACCACGGATCCGTCTTTACGAACATTTTCGCGCTCGAAGGCAGTGCTGCCTCTTTCAATAAGCTGCTCACACTCAGGGTTTTCGGGGAATTGCCAGGCTTTGTCAATCTTTGCAAGATTGGCCCCGATAAGCTCATCCCTTGTGTACCCGACCATCCTGCACGCATTCTCATTTACATCAATAATGTTCCCGTCTAAGTCGTGGATGTAGATCGCATCATTTGTATTCTCCACTATAGTCCGGTATTTTTTCTCGCTGTCCTTAAGCGCCCTTTCTGCTTCCTTCCGCTCGGTGATGTCGCAAATGCTTGAACGATGTCCTATGCTGGTTCCGGTTGCATTATAGATGGGTTGGCATGATACCTCCCCCCATTTTATACTCCCGTCTTTGCATCGAATATGAAACTCGACGTTGTTGCAGCTTGCACCCTGAACTACTTCTGTAAAGATCCGGGTCATTCTTTCGCAATCGGTTTCATCGAAAAGAGGTATAGGAAAATCATTCATGGCCAAACATTCATTGACAGAGTACCCTGTTAAACGTAAAACAGCAGGATTGATCCAAATAAGTTTTCCGTCGGGTCCAATCCAGTTTTCCCAGTTGTATGTATAGTCAGCGATTGCGCGAAACCGCTCTATACTCTCCCGTAGCGACTCATCCTTGTGGTCTGATCCTGATTGTTCCAGTTCTTTGATTCTCTGTTTTAAGGCGGATATCTCTTCGAGCAGTTCCTGATGTGTCCTGGATGGATATTTCATCTGTTCTACCCCCATGATGATAAATAATGTAGAAATATATCAGAACATTACGAATACTATAATAGATATGTTAATGTGTCAATATGGATATACGTATAAAACATAGTTGCCTCTGCTAAGCATATGATCGTCTGCCATATTCAGTCTTTTTTGGAGTAAATCCCTGCCTTCTGCCTGGCTCCGCTGCATAAACAGGGACATGATGGGAGAGGGACTTCTATAGCCCTCTCATCCCACCAGATACAAAAGAGCAGAGGAATCAAGGCTTATAACTGCCTGTCTTTAAAAAGCTGTTAAAATTATGCCGAAATTAGTGTATAATCTTGCAAGCAGGAATACGATGAGAATAGCCGATGATATAACCAAGCTTATAGGGAATACGCCTCTCGTGAGGATTAACCGGCTTGCAACGGGGCTTGATGCCCGGATAGTTGCAAAACTTGAATTTTTCAATCCCTGCGGAAGCGTAAAAGACAGGATCGGGGTAAGCATGATAGAGGCCGCTGAGAAGGCAGGCATCTTAAATAGTGATACAACGATAGTCGAACCCACAAGCGGTAATACCGGCATCGCCCTTGCCTTTGTGTGCGCTGTTAAGGGATACAAGTTGATCCTTACAATGCCTGAAACAATGAGTGTGGAAAGGCGGAATATGCTGAAGGCATTTGGCGCCGAACTTGTTCTAACACCCGGTGTACTCGGCATGAGAGGGGCAATAGACAAGGCTGAAGAAATTATAAAAGAGAATTCTAAGGCTATCATGCTTCAACAATTCAAAAATCCTGCAAACCCGGAAATACATATAAGAACAACAGCCGAAGAGATATGGCAGGACACGGATGGTCTTGCAGATGTTCTGGTTGCAGGTGTTGGAACCGGCGGGACCATTACAGGCATAGGTACAACCTTGAAGAAAAGAAAACCGTCTTTCAAGGTAGTAGCGGTTGAACCTGAAGCATCGCCTGTGCTCTCGGGCGGCCAGCCCGGACCCCATAAGATACAGGGCATTGGCGCCGGTTTTATCCCCGATATCCTGGATAAAAATGTCATAGACATGATCGTAAAGGT
Organism: Pseudomonadota bacterium; assembly: GCA_026388255.1. Taxonomy (NCBI): domain Bacteria; kingdom Pseudomonadati; phylum Pseudomonadota; species Pseudomonadota bacterium. The sequence goes on from JAPLKC010000082.1 coordinate 15,410, forward strand.
TTCCAATGATAATGCCTTTGATATTGCACAAAGACTCGCAAAAGAAGAGGGGATTTTCTGCGGCATATCATCCGGTGCAGCAATGTGGGCAGCAATTAATATCGCAAAAAAGAAGGAATTTAAAGGTAAATTGATTGTTGTTATTATACCTGATCTCGGCGACAGGTATCTTTCAACAGAATTATTTGGTTCCTCCATAAAATAAGGGGTAAGGGAGGCAATATTGAAGACAATCGATGAAATCAATGAAAAGATAAAAAGCGGCAAGGTAGTTGTTGTAACTGCTGAAGAGATGATAGAGATTACAAAAGACAAGGGCACAAAAAAAGCATCGGAGTATGTGGATGTAGTAACAACCGGTACATTCGGACCCATGTGCAGCAGCGGCATGTTTATAAATGTAGGGCATACGAAACCGAGGATAAAGATAGGCGGAGGCAAATGCCTCCTCAACGACGTACCTGCATATTGCGGGATTGCAGCAGTAGACGTATATATAGGCGCCACTGCAATGCCGGATGATGATCCGAGGAATATGGTGTATCCCGGTGCATTTAAATATGGCGGCGGTCATGTAATAGAGGACTTTGTGAACGGGAAGGATATACGCCTTTTTGCGACAGCATACGGAACAGACTGCTACCCCAATAAAAAAATTGAGACTTATATAAATAAGGATAATGTAAACGAGGCGTATCTTTATAACCCGAGGAATGCCTATCAGAACTACAATGTTGCCGTAAATCTCACCAACAAGGTGATTTATACATATATGGGGATATTGAAGCCGAAAATGCACAGCGCAAATTACTGCAGTGCCGGTCAACTCTCCCCGCTCTTGAAAGACCCGAAATACAGAACCATCGGCATAGGTACAAGGATATTTTTTGGCGGCGGTATTGGCTATGTGGCATGGAGCGGAACACAGCATAACCCTGATGTGTTGAGGAGCCCCGACGGTCTACCCAGGGCAGGCGCAGGAACGCTTGCTACTGTCGGAGATGCAAAACAGATGAGCGGTAACTTCCTGAAAGGTGCAAGTTTTATCGGTTACGGAGCAACCATGTTTATAGGTCTCGGAATCCCTATTCCGATACTTGACGAAGAAATGGCCTATTTTACGTCCAGAAGTGATGAGGATTTCTGGGCACAGGTTGTTGACTATGGCAACGATTATCCAAACAGGATACCTAAAAGCATTTGTGAAGTAAATTATGCCCAATTGAAATCCGGCAGGATATTCATTAACGGCAACGAAGTGCCAACATTCCCGATCTCAAGCTATTCAAAGGCAAGGGAAATCTCCATGATATTGAAGGATTGGATAGGCTCCGGCAAATTCCTCCTTACAAACCCGGTTGCGCCATTGCCCGGCGTTGAGTCCGGTATAAAAATGAATACACTTGAAGAAAGAATCCCGGAGGTATTTACAGACAGCTTAGAATGAACAAACAGCGCAGGGCGTGAAAAAAACCCGGCTCTCAGATCATAGCTCATAGTTTATGGTTTTGTTGTCAACCATCAATTATGAGCAATATGCTATGAAGCTATCTGGTATAAAATAATGATGAACAGAAAAGCGATTTCCCTATTATCCGGCGGTTTGGACAGTGTACTTGCAACCAAGGTTATCATGGAACAGGGTATAGAAGTCATAGCCCTGCATTTTACATCTCCCTTCAACAGCAGGAAGGAAAAAGAACGGGGCTTGCAGGCTGTCAGGACAATCAGCGAACTTGGGATAGGGTTGATACTCAAGCATAAAGGACTTGAGTATATTGATATTGTCAGGTCGCCGAAATATGGTTATGGCAAAAACATAAACCCCTGTATTGATTGTAGAATATTTATGCTGCAAAAGACAAAGGAGATTATGGCAGAAGAACAGGCAAGTTTTGTTGTGACAGGGGAGGTCCTTGGTCAGAGACCGATGTCGCAAAGAAGGGACACGATACGAATCATCGAAAAGGCCAGCGGACTTGAAGGTCTGATAGTCCGACCCCTCTCGGCCATGCATTTTTTGCCCTCAATACCTGAACAGGAAGGGTTGTTGGACAGAGAAAAATTACTCGGTTTTACCGGCAGGTCAAGGGCGCCGCAATACAGGCTTGCCGAAAAATATAACCTCACAGAGTTCGGATCCCCTGCCGGAGGGTGCCTCCTTACTGATCCGATTTTTACGAAGAAACTCAAGGATCTTTTTAAATATGATAAGGCGTTTACCATGAAGGACCTGGAATTATTAAGTATCGGCAGGCACTTCAGGTTGCAGACCGACACAAAGCTCGTGGTCGGAAGGAACGAAATAGAGAACAATAAACTTATCTCCCTTTGGGAGCCCCCTTATATATCCTTTCACCCTGTAGGATTCAGGGGCCCCAGCGCTATTCTGAAAGGCGTTTTCGACGACAAGATCATCAATACGGTAGCAAATATTATGGGATATTACGGAAAAAATGAATCCACGATTATTTCAATAGAATCAAACAACGGCATAGTAAACAGTCATGCTGTAGAGAGACGCAACCTGATCCCCGAAGGTTTATTGGTAGGAGCATCACAGGAGACATAATGAAAATAACCGATGACCTGTACGTATATCCCTGGACATCTTATCAGGAAAACAATTGCAATACGGTTTTTATAGATGGTGAGGTGCCCACACTGATCGATCCCGGGCACAGGCATCTTTTTAACCACATTATCGAGGGTATGGCAAGAGACGGGAAGGCAATAGATCGTGTAAAAAGTATATTATGCACCCATAGTCACCCTGACCACATTGAGGCAATCAGCTCATTCGACAAGGAAATATTGAAAGGTATCAGCAGGGAAGAATATGAGTATCTGCACAACGGCGGCAAGGAGTTATTTCTTGCAACAGGCTGCCACATGCCTCAGACACCTTTCAAATTATTTCTTCAGGAAGGCATGGTCAAACTGGGGGACAAAACATTGCAGATCATCCCGACTCCTGGTCATTCACCCGGTTCTGTCTGCTTTTATTGGGAAGAAAAAAAGGCACTCATTTCGGGAGATACGGTCTTCTACATGGGGGTAGGGAGAACAGACTTTCAAGGCGGCGATATCAATGCACTGGCAAACAGCGTTGAAAAACTGTCAGGGCTCAAGATGGAATACTTAATCCCTGGACACGGTGAAATACTAAATGGAGAAGAGGCAATAAGCAGAAATTTCAAGTTAATCCTGGAAGAATTCTTCGACAGGCATTGATGGTGAACATAAGTTGACATTCTCCCTTGCTATGCATATAATGAATCACCCCGAGGCAAGCCTTGAGGTATCGACAAGGAATTTTGAACAGATTTACTTTTCGAAGCAAACTTCGGGGTATTAAACCCGATGGGCAATACAAGGAAGATATAGATATTGATAAAAGCCCCTGTCCACATCCGGGTGATTACTGCCAATACATAACACAATGTGTTATACATGCACTGTGTATGGAGAAAGAGGACTGTAGGAAAATGAGGAGGAACAAATTTGAAAATACCAGATGAATATGTATGTGATCTATGCGGATTCATGTTTCTGTCCGGAGAAACCGTGAATATTTTTTGTCCCGAATGCGGGAGCAGCATGGTCGCAAAAGAAATAAGCTATGATGAGTTCCTGGATGAGGAGGCCTACAACTTCAGCACCAACATTATACTGAGATAAGCTTTTATAATAATAAATCACAGGATTAATTAACATTTAATATTTGTAAAGTGAATTTTTTCATTAAAAATTGACTTTTTAGTTTCCCTGCCCATATCAGCAAGTTAACACCGTGCATTCAATACATAATTATTCAGTTAACATTACTATAAATGCCGGTTAACCGATATCACATATTTTATTGATATGTATGTTTTTTATCTTGACATAAATTCTTATTAACATATAATATTACACTAATAAAATATTTCACAAACGATTAATTTTAAAGAGGGGTGCAAATGAAATTAGAAGGAAAAAATGCTGTAGTTACAGGTGGCGGAAGGGGTGTAGGAAGAGCTATCAGTATTGCCTTTGCACAGGAAGGTGCAAATGTTGTGGTAAACTACGCCTCCAACAGTAAAGCAGCCGATGAGGTGGTTGAAATAATTAAGGGTATGGGAAGGAAAGCGGTTGCTGTAAAGGGCGATGTCGCCCAGAAAGCAGATGCAGAAACAATAATTAATACCTGTGTAGAGAACTTCGGCACAATACATATTCTTATAAACAATGCAGGTATCTCAAAACCGGCCATGATGCACAAGATGTCGGTAGAAGTATGGGATGAGGTTGTCAATATCCAGATGAGAGGCCCCTGGCTCTGTGCTCAGGCAGCATCGAAATATTTTATGCAGCAGAATTATGGCAGGATAGTCAATGTTACTTCTGTTGCCGGTATAGTAGGCACCATAGGACAGATAAATTACAGCGCCGCCAAGGGCGGGGTAGTTTCTATGACAAAATCAATGGCAAGGGAACTCGCAAAGTTTAATGTTACGGCGAATGTTATTTCCCTCGGCATTGTCACCACAGAGATGACCCATACAATCTCAACAGACGAAAAGCTCAAAGAAATTTATACAAAAAGAATTCTTCTCGGCAGATATGCCGAGCCGGAAGATGTTGCTCCAGCCTTTGTATTTTTTGCTTCAGACGATTCACGCTACGTCACAGGGCAGCTCCTTTGTGTAGACGGTGGTTATGGAATGACGTAAGAAATAGGAAGGCGATATCCAATATTTAAAATATATTAGGAGGTGTTGTAATGGCTGATGTACCAAAGACAATAAAACAGTGGCAGATGGTTCAACCAACAGTATTTAACAGAGAAACAAAGGAAACTACACCCGGTAAGCTGGCTGTGGCTGAAATACCGGTACCGGAACTCAAGGCAGGGGAAGTACTGGTAGAGGTTGCAGGCTGTGGTGTTTGCCACACAGACCTCGGGTATTTTTATGATGGCGTCCCTACCGTCAGTAAGCCGCCGCTGGCCCTTGGCCACGAGATCGCAGGAACAGTTGTTGCCGGCGACGCCGCATGGATAGGAAAAGAAGTTATCATACCGGCCGTTATGCCGTGCAGACAGTGCATACTCTGCAAAACAGGAAGAGGCAACAGGTGCCTTGCCCAGAAGATGCCCGGCAACAGCATCGGAGTATACGGCGGATTCTCAAGCCACATACCCGTACCTACAATTGACCTTTGTCTGGTCACTGACAAAAAAGGATACGCCCTTGAACAGCTTGCAGTTGTTGCAGATGCCGTAACTACCCCGTATCAGGCTGCAAAAAGAGCAGACCTTCAGCCTGGCGACAATGTAATTATCATCGGCGCAACAGGCGGCGTAGGCGTGTACATGGCTCAGACAGCAAAAGCCCTGGGCGCAAAGACCGTTATCGGTATTGCCAGGAACCCCGAGAAACTGAAAAGGGCTCTTGATTACGGCTGCGATTTTGTTATCAGCACATTGGATAAAGACAACAAGACACTTGTCGGCGAATGGAAAACTATTTGCAAATCAAACGGCCTTGCCAACACAGGCTGGAAGATTTTTGAGGTAACAGGCGCAAAGGCAGGACAGGAACTCGCCCTTGATCTGCTCTCTTTTGTCGGAAAATTGATACTTCTCGGTTTCGGTATGGCGAAGAGCGAATATATGTTTTCAAAGCTTATGGCCTTTGACGCAGAAATTATCGGAACATGGGGTTGCTTGCCTGAATATTACCCGATAGTGCTTGATATGGTTCTTTCAAAGAAGATCGTCATTGATCCGTTTGTAGAAGTTAGACCGATGAGCACGATTGCAGCAACATTTGATGAGATTCACAAAGCTGGGTCCCCTGCAAAGAGGGTTGTATTAACACCAGATTTTTAATGAAAAAATAATTTAATAGGAGGAAAGTATGGGTTTAGAATGGATGCCAAGAGAACACGAAATGAAGGATCACAGCAGACATAGTACACAGTGGTGGGGCACAGATGCTCCTTGTACTGTATATGAAAAGAGACCCCTCAAAGATCCGAAGGGCAACGTAATACCTGGTCTTTACAATGCATGGATCAGACTCAATAACCCGTCTCAGTTCAATTCCTACACAACAGAGATGGTAAAGGGCGTCATCGCCGGTTTTGAGAATGCTTCCACTGACCGCGAAGTAGTTGCCGTAGTTTTTACCGGCACAGGCGCAAACGCCTTCTGTACAGGCGGCAACACAAAAGAATATTCAGAATACTACAGCATGAGACCGGAAGAATACGGCTCATACATGGAACTCTTTAACAACATGGTTGACAGCATCCTTATGTGCAAAAAACCGGTCATTTGCCGTGTAAATGGTATGAGAGTTGCCGGCGGTCAGGAAATCGGCCTTGCATGTGATATCGCTATCTCTTCCGAACTTGCCATCTTCGGCCAGGCTGGTCCGAGACACGGTTCAGCACCTGTGGGCGGTTCCTCTGACTTCCTCCCCTGGTTCTTAAGCGCTGAGGATGCAATGTGGAGCTGCGTAAGCTGTGAAATGTTTTCAGCATACAAGATGAAGGCCAAAAACCTCATTTCCAAGGCAATCCCTGTCCTGAAAGACGACAAGGGTGTCTGGGTAAGAAATCCGCAGGTTATCACCGATGTTTACGTAAAAGACGGCGAGATCGTATACGGCGAGAACAAGACAGGTCAGGAAGCAAAGGACGCGCGGGCATGGGTAGGCGAGCAAATTAAAAACAACGCCTATGACTTCTCACTCCTCGATGCAGAGGTTGACAGGGTTATCTGGATTTTCGCAAACCTCTTTCCCGGATGCTTAAATAAGTCCATTGACGGTATCAGACAGAAGAAAAAATTCTTCTGGGATCAGATCAAGAACGATCACAGATACTGGCTGGCAACAAACATGATGGGCGAGGCCTTCCTTGGTTTCGGTGCATTCAACACCAAGAAGATCACCGGCAAAGACACCATCGATTTCATCAAGAACCGTCAGCTCATCGCAAAGGGCGAGCTTGTCAACGAAGCCTTCATGGCAGAAGTTATGGGCAAACCGCAGGCGAAGTAATAAGGGAAACAAACCTAAGGGGGGTTTATCCCCCCTTTTTTTATTTTGGATTTTGGATTGCAAATTTTGGATTTTAAAATCCTGAATTATTGAACTTTGATTTCGCCAAAGGCAGGTCAACCCGCAATCCAAAATCCAAAATCCAAAATAAGAGCAAGGGAGAATAACCATGAGTTTCAATAGTATAGTTTATGAGAAAAAGGATAAGGTTGCAAAGATAACGCTTAATACACCGCCATCAAACTGGCTTACCATTAACATGATGAAAGAGATCAACGAAGTCCTCGTTGAGGTAAAAAAAGACCAGTCCGTACAACTTCTCGTTTTCGATCATGCAGGAGAGAAGGCATTCTGTGACGGCGTAGATGTTGCAGACCACACAGAAGATAAAGTAGATGAAATGATCGATGTCTTTCACGGGATGTTCAGGCACATGGCAGAGATGGATGTTATTACCGTTGCAGTGGTAAACGGCAGGTCTCTGGGTGGCGGCTGTGAACTCTCAAGTTTCTGCGATATCGTCATCGCCTCTGAAAAGGCAAAAATCGGGCAGCCGGAGATTGCAGTAGGCGTGTTCCCGCCTGTTGCCGCTGCATTATTCCCGAAGATCATCGGCCTCAAAAAAACATATGAGCTTCTCCTTACCGGTAAAAGCCTGAACGCAAAAGAGGCTGAGGCCATCGGTCTTGTGAATGTAGTCCTTCCTGTTGAAAACTTCAAGGCTGAAGTAGATAAATATCTTACCGAATATCTGAACAAGAGCAGACCGGTCAGTATCTGGACAAAACGCGCCATCAAGGCAGGGCTCGGCCTGAATTTCACAGAAGCTCTGAAGGCATCGGAGATCATCTATCTCCATGGATGCATGAAAACAGAAGACGCTGTTGAGGGTATCGGCGCATTTATGGATAAGAGAAAACCTGTCTGGAAGGATAAATAATTGTATGCTCTACGCATCAAAAGAAGAAATTGATAACAGAATTTACAAATTAAAAGATTTAATGGAAAAGGCCTCTATCGATGGGGCCTTTTTCCACTACAAAATAGACTATTACTACCTCTCGGGCACAATGCAGGATTCACTTCTCTTTGTACCCCTCGAAGGAAAACCGGTTTTGTTTATTAAGAGGGAGATATCAAGGGCACGCAGGGAGTCCCCCCTTGAAGAGATCGTTCCCGTAAGGTCAATAAAGGACATCCTTCCCTACATAAAACCTGTAAAAAGGATTGGGCTACAGCTCGATGTAATGCCCTACAACGATGTGATCAAATTCAAAGACCTGTTGGGTAAATGTGAGTTTGTAAATGTCTCTCCTCTCACAAAGGAACTGAGAAAGATAAAATCACCGTTTGAAATAAAGATTATGGAGCGGGCAGCAGCGATACAAAAAAAGGTCTATCAACAGGTGCCGGAAATACTGAAAGAGGGTATGACAGAGATTGAACTGGGCGGGCTGCTTGAGGCATATGCAAAAAAACTCGGGCACGAAGGTCTGTTGCGTGTCCGTTCTATGAATTATGAAGCATACTCATGGCATGTTATAAGCGGACGCACAGGAAGCATTGTAAGCCAGTCGGATTCCCCCATGGGGGGGCTGGGGCTTTCACCGGCTTTTCCTGTAGGCGCCAGCATGAAGAAGATTAAAAAAGGTGAACCCATTCTTATCGATTTTGGTATCTGCTATCACGGTTATCAGGCTGACCAGACAAGGATGTATGCCATAGGTTCAATGCCTGAGCCTTTCGGTGGAGCCTTTGAGGCTTGCAGAGAAATACACTACCGTGTACTTGATAAGGTGCTTGAAGGCATGGTAAGCAACGAACTTTTCGAATACTCGAAAAAACTCGCAGAAAAGCTTGGTTACGGGGATTATTACCTCGGCTACAAGCCCCACAAGGTGAGGTTTCTCGCTCACGGGATCGGCATTGAGCTGGCAGAACTCCCCTTTATCGCAGCAAGCCACACCTATCCCATAGAAGAAGGGGCAGTTTTTGCCATTGAACCCAAGATGGTCTTTCCCAAAAAAGGCGCTTGCGGCATAGAAAATACGGTTTTGATTGAAAATTCCCGCTACAGGGTGCTTACGGATAATGATGAATCAATTATGATTTTATGAAAATCCTTTTTTCTACAGGATGTCTTTATTATCTGCCTATAAAAGAAGTTTTTTTGTTAGCAGCAGAAGCAGGTTTTGACGGCTGTGACCTTGTAATTGACGGCAGGTTTAATGATGCGCATTATATTAAATCGGTCGTGGCCTGTCTTGAAATATTGCCTATATACTCCGTACATGCACCTTTTGCAAAAATAGATATTTGGAAAACGCATAAAGGCGCCCTCATACAGAGCGTTGAAGTTGCAAAAATATTGGGTGCACAGTTGGTTAATTTTCACCCGCCCTCATGGTTTTCACTTGAGCTTGCTTTCTTAAAATGGTTTAGAAACATCAATGACTTTCAACAAGCATTTGGTTACGATGATGTATATCTGACCATAGAGAATATGCCTCGTGTCGGGAAAAGGTTGATGCTTGCCCCTTATGTGCTGTATAATTACCGTGACCTGATAGCCTTCGGCATGAAAAAAAACCTCTTTTTTGCCTTCGACACAACACACATAGCAACATGCGGTGATGACCTGATTGTAGCTTTTCTCCATTATTTTAAAACAGAGAGACTAAAAAATATCCATATAAGCGACGGTCAATCCTTTAAAAGCCATCTTTTTCTTGGCAGGGGAGATCTGCCGATTGTAAAATTATTGAATACCATGAGGAGACTGGGCTATGATGGAATGGTAACGCTTGAGCTCTCCCCTGGTGAGTTCCCGAAGACAATGGAGTGGACGAAGAAACTGCTAAAATATCAAGCGGCTTTTTTAAGATTACATTTAGAAAAGGATTAGGATGTCGAAAAAGGCAATGTTTGTTTGTGAAGTATGCAGCTATGAAACACTCAAGTGGATGGGGAAATGCCCGCGATGCGCTTCATGGGATACTATAAAAGAGTACAAACAGGACAATGAAGAAGCTCGCATCACGGAAAAACCGGTGACGGTTTCTGATGATGAGCTGCCGGAAGAAAGAGTTATCCTCGGTCTTGCCGAGATGGACAGGGTTCTGGGCGGCGGCCTTGTATGCGGGTCTTCCATACTCCTCGGGGGCGATCCCGGCATAGGCAAAACCACTGTATGCTTTGCGATAGCCTCCCGGATGATTGAACTTGGATATGAAGTATTATACGTATCAGGCGAAGAGTCCTTAAGACAATTATCCTCCAGGAAAAGAAGGCTGAACATAAAAGACCCCTTTTCGATACTTACTACGAACCGGCTTGAAGATATACTGGGGGCATTATCCGATAAAGCATATCGTCTTGTAATCATAGACTCGATTCAATCTGTTTACAATTCAATGCTCCCCATGCTTCCCGGGAGTATAGGCCAGATAAAAGATGTCTCTTCAAGATTGATTATGGAGATGAAGAAGAGTGAAACCACCCATATAATCATAGGTCATGTAACAAAAGAAGGTGCTATCGCCGGGCCTAAGGTGCTTGAACATATGGTTGATACGGTCCTCTATTTTGAGGGTGACAAGATGCTGCCCTACAGGATGCTCAGGGCAATAAAAAACAGGTACGGGCCTGTTGACGAGGTAGGGATATTTCAGATGCAAAAAGACGGGCTGGCAGATGTAGAAAACCCATCGCAATTTTTTATTTCTGAGAGGGGCGATATCGGTGCCGGCAGTGCGCTCTTTCCTCATATTACCGGTTCAAGACCCATATTGCTTGAGGTGCAGTCTGTAATACCAAAGACAATGTTTTCCATTCCAAAAAGGGTGTCCCTCGGATACGATCCTAACAGGTTATTCATTATCATAGCGGTCATTGAAAAGGCGCTCGGCAAACCATTTTTTGACAGGGACGTCTATGTAAACATAACGGGCGGTCTTAAGGTAAATGAACCGGCTGTAGATCTTGCTGTCGCTGCATCAATCATTTCAAGCTATAAAGATGTGAATGTCGGTGCAGATACGGCATTGTTCGGAGAGGTAGGCTTGACAGGCGAAATAAGGAAGGTCATGAGCATGGATATCCGGTTGAAAGAATGTGAAAGGCTGGGCATAAAGAAGGTCTTCTGCCCGAAAGGGGTAGAAAAGACAGGGGGGATTGAAATCGTCCCTTTGAAAAACGTCAAGGAACTCTATGGACATATTTCTTAGCTGGTGCCGTTGGGGCAAGTTTAATGCCTGGAATGCCGGTCTTATATTTTATGGACGTTTCATGGACGTCCCCATACCCCCTGCTTTTCAGGTTGAGCCATGTTCTTATTACATCATGTTTTCAAAATGGCACTAATCCATGGCCAGTTGGTTAGTTGACGAATTGCTGCCTTGTTTGCGGCCATTTCCAGAAGACCATGCTCGGCCTGCCTGGTGGCTGCATCCAGAGAGTCAAATACACGATTGGCAAAGTACTCTCCACGAAGTGTATTCCAAATGTATTCTGCCGGATTTAGCTCCGGAGAATATGGCGGAAGTATTTACTTAAGCAGGCAGGTATTACCCCGAGCACATTGGATAGGGAGAAAACCGGCATTAAAAAAAAGGGGGTTCTGGGATGAAATCCTGGTGTCGGTACAGGGTATTGTGTTGTGATGGAAAACGACAAGGCGTGATCGGCTTAGTCACGAGAGAAACATATTGACCAAAAATAGCTTTTTTGCTATGGTTTCTTATTAAGATTATATGAGAAATTCTGACTCGCAAAATTTAAATATTTGGGGAAGGCCATGCAAAAACTGTTAAGCTTTGTCTATAAGGTAAGCAAAGGGCTGAACGTCATAGCTGCGGTAATGCTCGCCTTCATGATTCTCCTCACTGTAGCGGATGTAATTCTGAGGTCTGCAAGAATGCCCATCGTGGGTACATACGAGATTGTTGGATTACTATCAGCAGTCCTGATCGGGTTTTCAATCCCCTTTACCACGTGGATAAGGGGCCATATCAGGGTCGATTTTTTTCTTATGCAGCTCCCACCCACAATACGGAGGATTGTCAACATTGCGGCAAAATGTTTGGGGATAGGATTGTTCCTTCTCATAGGCTGGAATCTCATAGTCTTTGGCATGGATTTGGCCAAGGCCGGAGAAGTAACACCCACCCGTCACATCCCATTCTACCCGGTGCTATACGGAATTGGGGCTTCCTGTTTCTTTGAATGCATAGTACTATTCTGCGATATCGCAAAGGTCCTCAGGGGGGAATATGAGTGAAACCTTAGTAGGAATAATTGGTTTAATTGTATTAATTGCTATTTTCCTTAGCGGGTTGGAGCTTGCCTTCTGCATGGCCATCATCGGTTTTCTGGGTTACAGCTTTTTAGTCACGGTCAAAGCCGGTTGCGGTATGGTGGCTCAGGATATTTTTGACACCCTTTCCGCCTATGGGTTCACCGTGGTCCCCGTCTTCATCCTCATGGGCCAGATTGCCTTCAATGGGGGCATTGCCAAGAGGCTCTATGATTCAGCCTACCGGTTCATCGGACACGTTCCCGGAGGATTAGCCATGGCAACTGTAGGGGGCTGCGCAGCCTTCGGCAGTGTAACCGGCTCGTTAACTGCCACGGCTGCAACCTTTTCCAGTGTTGCCATCCCGGAGATGGACCGCTACGGTTATAAGAGGGTGCTCTCCACCGGGACTGTTGCTGCCGCGGGGACTCTCGGCTGTCTTATTCCTCCAAGCGTACCCTTGATTGTATACGGCATTATTACAGAACAGTCCATTGGCAAGCTGTTTCTTGCCTCCTTAATCCCGGGCATTCTTGTTGCTTTCTTCTTTCTTGCGATTATCTATGTATGGTGCAGGATTAATCCTTCCCTGGGCCCTAAGGGAGAAAGGTCCTCCTGGAAGGAAAGAATAGTATCCCTTAAGGGGATCGTAGGAGTACTCATAATCTTTGTCGTGGTCATGGGAGGGTTGCTGGAGGGTTTCTTCACTCCCACAGAAGCCGGGAGTATCGGGGCCTTTGCCGTAGGCCTCCTGGCTTTCATCACAAGAGCCATCAACTTTAAAGTGCTTTTAAAATCATTGGAGGAATCCCTGGTAACAGCTTGTATGGTTCTATTCCTCATTGCAGGCTCCGTTATTTTCGGCCATTTCATCACCGTTACAAAAATTCCTATGATTGCAGCAGATTGGATTGTGCAACTCCCCCTTCACCCGGCTCTGATCGTAGTCCTTATCGGTTTGATCTATCTTGTGGGAGGTTCTTTCATTGACGACCTTGCGTTCATGATACTTGCCACTCCTATTTTTTATCCTGTTATCCTCAAACTGGGCTATGACCTCATATGGTTCGGCGTGTACATACAACTCATTGTAATGGTTGGAGTAATAATCCCGCCTGTAGCCATAAACGTATTTGTGGTAAGAAATGTCACGCACGACTCTCTCAGTACTATTTACAAGGGCGTGACCCCATTTTTGCTTAGCTTTGTTTTTATTATATTTTTGTTGTTTGTGTTCCCAAAGCTTGCCCTCTTCATTCCTTCCTTCTTGAGGCAATAAAGGGGAACGAAACAGAATTTATGCCCGGAGAAGTCCACATAGAATCCAATTGTGGTGGAAACAAAATAATCATGGAGGAGTTCCTATGAAAAGAATGGTAGTGATATTGTTGGCGGTTCTATTTTCATCAGTTTGGTTATTCTGCTTCCCGGTACAGGCCCAGGAAAAGGTGGTATCCCTCAAGTTCGCCAACTTCTTTCCCCCGGATAATAAAGTCAGTGTTATGATGGATCAGTGGTGCAAAGAAGTTGAGAAGAAGACGAATGGCACAGTGAAAATAACCCAATTCACAGGAGGCACCTTGACTCCACCAGCTCAAACATACATAAGTGTAACAAGAGGGGTAGCTGATATAGGATTAAGTTTTTTCTCGTATACCATGGGGCGCTTTCCCTTCATGGAAGTGCTTGATCTCCCTCTGGGTTACAAGAGTGGTTATACGGGCACAAAACTGGCAAACGAGTTCTACGAGAAGTTCAAGCCCAAGGAGTTGGACGACGTGAAGGTCCTTTTTCTTATGACCTCACCACCCCACATGCTCTTTGCAAAAAAACCGGTTAAAAACCTCGAAGACCTGAAAGGGCTCAAAATACGATCCACCGGTACAAGTGCGAAGGTCGTTAAGGCTCTGGGCGGCGCCCCTGTGGCGATGCCCATGTCGGATGCCTATGATGCCCTCTCCAGAGGGGTTGCTCAGGGTATCATAGGTCCATATGAACCCATGAAGGGATTCAGGCTTGCTGAAGTCGTAGACAACAGCACCGAGTATGGTTCCGCGTACATTAATGCCAATTATGTACTCATGAACAAAGATAAATGGAACTCCCTTCCGGCGAACACCCAGAAGATCATTGAGCAGATCAACCAGGAATGGGTGGAGAAGATGGGAAAGCTTTGGGATGAACTCGATAAAGAGGGAAAAGATGTGTTCATTCAGAAAGGCGGCAAGGTCACCGTTCTCACAAAAGAAGAGAACGCCCGCTGGGCGGCGATATTAAGCCCCATACTGGATGAGTACCTTAAGAACATGAAAGCGAAGGGGCTGCCCGGCGATCAGGCATTGAAGTTCTGCCAGGATTACCTTATAAAAAATCAGAAATAGAACAAACCTAAAGTGAGGGGGGACACCCTTTTTCTATCCCCCTCACTGCACACATTAATCCTACAGATCATTTCATCACGGTATTTACCATTGGCCTACAGCGGCTAAAATGAGTGCCAGTTTCATACAGGAGTATTATAAACCTCTCTTAACAAATGTGCCAAGCCTATTATCATCCTGCAATTTCTATCTATTTTCAAGCTAAACATACAGGTATATTATCGAATACGGAGAGAAATGTTGCATATGAGTCAAGAAATACAAATACTCAGTTGCAGGAAGCTATACGTAACAAATCCTACTTTCTCTCTTAATATTGGTTACTTACATCCTGTTTTCCTTTTGTATGTTTTTCTTTCCCTCAAAAGTATCTTCTTCTTGTAAATATAGCATATGATCATTCGCCATATTCAGTCTTTTTTGGAGTAAATCCCTGCCTTCTGCCTGACTCCGCTGCATGACCAGCTCAATAGCATTGTAGTAATCCCGCTGCACTTTCAGGTTCGACACCCTGCCAGTTTCGTCGTCCATTTATGATACCCGCGATACGGGCTCTTTTGCGCCGACGTGCTAATCCCCTCTTCCCTCAAATCGAAGGCGCGTGAAGTACTCTCACACTTGTGGCGGTCTTTTTTTGCCGTATGGGATTATAGGTATCTGTTGTTGCACATAATCACAGAAAACCTGCAGTTCATAGAGAAATTTTTCAACATCTTCCCTTACATAGGTTCCAAGGTCTTTCTCAAAACCTGTTTTCATAGATGCAAGACCGGCAACATACTTTTTCACAGGTATGGGCTTCGTTTTGCCGGGGTCAGGTTTGACATTTTTGTATGCGGTGAACATTCTTTCCAATGTGGCATTAGTTACCGGTGTCTTTATGATATCCGTGAATATCTTTTTAAGATCAGGGCAATCAGGGTTTGCAGCGAAGAGATACCCCTGGGAAACAGGGAGGTTCCCTGCCCGGATTTCGGCTTGAATCTCAGAAGAAAGTTTTAAAAGTGAAACCGTGCGATGCAGCGTCATTATTGACTTTCCGACGATTTCAGAAATTGCTATCACAGTGTTAGCAATTTCTTCCGGCAGGTCTTCGGGCCTTCGATTGAAGCTCATCAATATACTCATCACCCCATCCTCATCATACCCCTTGTCGGGATGTTTCGCCTTAATATATGCCAATATCCCCTTTGCTTGGTCAATGGGATTAAGGTCTTCCCGTTGGAGGTTTTCCGTCAACTGATATGCAAGGATTTCATCTTTTTGGGTGATTGTATTGATGATACGTGCCGGAATAGATGGGAGTTCAAGCTTTGAGGCAGCAAGATAACAGCGTTCTCCGCAGAGGAGCAGGTATTTATCGTCATTAGGTGTTACAAGGACAGGTTCAAGAACGCACCGGTCTTTAATGGACTCCATAAGAGCCTTGAAGGATTCACTCTCCGTATCAATACCTGACCGAATCTGTTCTTCCACAATAATGCTTTCCAGAGGCAGGTACAAAAATTCCGGACTTTCAGTCTTCTTCTACGCGGCCATTGCTAATCCCCCCCTTTTTTTAGTTTACGGCTTATTAAAGTGCTTTTCCTTTTGGTCTTATTATGAGGACAGGACATGGTGATCTTCTTAGAATCTTCTCAGCAACGCTCCCTATCAGGATATGCTCAATACCGCTCCTTCCATGCGTCCCCATAACCACAAGATCGATGTTTTCTTCTTTTATATAATCTATAATTTCAATAAATGTGACACCCGTTTTAATGACTTTTATCACTGATATATCAATCCCTTTTATTATCTTTTCAAAGTCTTTTTCCACCTCTTTTTCTATATTTTTTTCGATTAAAACAAGGTTCTCAGGGGTAAGGAAAGATTCGTATGGGGTAAAGTAATTCAGATTCGGTATTACATGGAAAAAATGGAGTTCTGCATCATATTTTTTTGCTAAACTGACGGCATATTTGATAATATCATTTGTAAATTCAGAAAAATCTATCGGGCAAACAATTTTTTTGAACATGTCAACCTCCATAATATTTTATTGTTTTTTATATATGGTATTTTATGTTTAGTCAAATACTTTCTGTACCATTTCAAAACTGGCTTGACTAAACGTTATATTGTTGTTATAGTTAAACATTATAAAGATATCTGATAAAGAGCCATGAATGCCCTTTTGTGAATGAAAGGGCATTCTTTACATTTTGGGGTTAACATGAGCATAAAAAATTTCACGGAAATAAAACATCTTATTGATATCGGCATGGAAAAGGGATATCTCACGCCTGATGAAATAAACGATTTCTTGCCGCAAAATATATTTTCGCCTGAAGACATAGAAGATATATTCGATTTTCTTTCCGAATCAAATATAGATATCGTTGAAACAATAAAAGAGAAGATTGAGACACCGGAGGAGGAGGCACAGGAGTGGGGAGAGGCAGATAAATTTCCGTCGGAAAGAACGGATAACATCATATGGGCATACTTAAAAGATATAGGCAGGGTATCCCTCCTAACATCCGACGAAGAGTATATGATAGCAAAGAAGATAGAAGAAGGCGAAAAGAAGATAAGAAATCTTTTATTTGACCTGCCTCAGTCTGTTCACGAACTCCAGGAGATAGGGTCACAGCTTAGAAAAGAGACTATCAGCATTATTGATGTCATCAAGAATATTGATGAGATAAATTATACAAAAAAAGATGAAGAAAAATATAAGAAAAAGGCTATCACTTTAATAAACAACGTAAAAAGTCTCTTTGATAAAAAAGAGGAATTAAGAAAGAAATTGCCGAAGGCCGATGAGCAGAACAAAAAACAATTAGAGAAAAAGCTCAAGGCTATCGACAGTAAAATTGAGGAAACACTGGTCAGTCTTAAGTTGAACAAGAAGATCCTTGAAGAGGTCATAAGAAAGATCGCGAAGCAACAAAGGTTCATGGATGTGAACGAAGCGAAGACCGTAAAACTCAAACTGATGGAGATAGGCGAGATAGAGAACGGTTTAAAGATTGTTAAAAACAGGCTTATTCAGGCAAATTTAAGACTTGTTATTAATATTGCAAAAAAATACCTGAATAGAGGTCTTTCTTTTCTCGACCTTATTCAGGAAGGGAATATGGGCCTCATGAAGGCCGCAGAGAAGTATGACTATCAAAAGGGGTACAAGTTTTCTACATATTCGACATGGTGGATAAGACAGGCAATTACGAGGGCTATTGCCGATTATGCAAGAACAATCAGGGTCCCTGTCCACGTGCTTGAAACAATGAACAAAATTACCAAGGTCACCATATCCCTGTTTCAGGAACTCGGCAGAGAACCGAATCTTGATGAAATTTCTAACAAAGCCGGGCTTCCCCTCGAAAAGGTGAGAAAAATCATGAAGGTCTCTAACGAACCTATATCCATTGAAACCCCGATCGGAGATGATGAATCCAAGCTCGGCGATTTTATAGCCGACCCGAAATCTCCTTCGCCTTTTATGGAACTTGTAGGCATCTCTATGAAAGAAGAGATAGATAAAGTTCTGTCAACCCTTACACCAAGAGAAGAAAAGGTAATCAGGATGAGGCTCGGTATAGGGGAAAAAACCGACTATACCCTTGAAGAGGTTGGAGAGGTTTTCGGACTCACAAGAGAGAGGATCAGGCAGATAGAGGCTAAGGCTTTAAGAAAACTGAAGCACCCATCAAGACGGAAAAGGCTGGAAAGCTTCCTGGAGTAAATCCTTCTACATGCAAGGACAGTTCGGTTTCATCGAAAGTTCAGTTTCCATCACCCGATGTCCGTTCCTCCGAGTACCGGAAGACCTCGACTATCGACATAAATAATGCCAATACAAGCGGTCCCATGATAAATCCTATAAAGCCGAACAGTTTTATGCCGCCGAGTATACTGAAAAAGATAACAAGAGTAGGCATCTTCATTTTGCCCTTAATTATGAGAGGTCTCAGGATGTTGTCTGCCATACTTATCCCGAATATACCGACAAGGACCAGAATAACGCCCTTGAGAAAAAGCCCCTGAAAAAAAAGGTAACCGGCTATGGGACCCCATACCACAAGTGTACCCAATAACGGGATAAACGAGGTGATAAACATTGCCAACCCCCATACGACAGGAGAATGCACTCCAAGTAGAGATAGTGTAATCCCACCGATCAATCCCTGGACTATTGCAACTGTAATTCCCCCGTAAATCGTTGATATAACGATGTCTCTCACCTGTTTCGTAAGTTTTTCCCTCTCTTTTTTTGAAAACGGCATATAGCTGCTGAATTTCTCCAGAAATGCCGGGCCGTCTTCAAGAAAGAAAAAGGTAGACAGAAGCATAAAAACAAAATCTATTGCGGCTGTTGCAACATTGCCTATTCCGCTTTTAATAATAACGATAGATTGCCTCCCCAGTTCGGATACGTTGTTTGTAATAGTATTTTGGAGATCTCCTTCCGACATATTTAATAATGACAATATCTTATAAACAATCTTTCTTATGCCGGGGTGTTGAAGTATCTTGTCTATCGTATCAAACTTACCGGCTTTAATATACTCTATCAGGGAGTTCAATTCCTGGGTAAGCAGATAAGAAAAATAAGAGAAGGGGCCAAAGATCAAAAGGAGTATCATGCAAAGGGTAAAAAAAGAAGCTGCGTATTTCCACTTCACTAACTTAAGGGAAAGGCTGTACAGTGGATAAAATACTATTGATAGCACAATGGCCCACGCCACGGCAGATAGAAAAGGTGCTAAAATCCTGTAGCTTAAATAACCCAGGACAGTAACAAGAAAAATTAAAACAATGTTATAAAATCTATTCGTTGCTACGCTGTTTTCTCCTTCTCTTTTTCGTACGCTTCCTTGCCGGCTTCTATAGCCGAACCGAAAATATTCTTCTCTTTTTCTATGAATTCCTTTCCTTTCTCCACTGCAGAAGTCGCCTTGCTTTTGGCCTCTTCAAAATATTCCTCTGTCCTTTTCTTTGCATCCTCTGCCAGATCTTTTATCATCTTTCTCGTTTCTTCACCTGCTTTAGGAGCTATCAGCAGTGCAATGCCTGCACCTACCAGCCCTCCCAGAAAAAATGAAAGGAGCATTGAACCAGCGCTAAAATCTTTTCCTTCCTCTGCCATATGTTGTTCCTCCTCTTAATTAGGCTTTTGCCTTTTTACTTAAAACACCTTTTACAATAGCTCCTATACCAGCTTTTATCCCTGCCTTTAAACCGGGTATACAAAAAAACGGGGATGAGGCCGCGCCACTCACAAGCTTACTTACGTGCATTATATCCTTACCGACTTCTCTTACCGATGCCGAAAGAGTTCTTACATCTTCTGTAATAGCTGTTGCATTATCAGTCACGTTTCTCATGCTCTTCAGGCTCTTTCGTAGCTCCTCAAGCGTTGGATTCAGGCTATCTTCCGTGGTCTTCAAAAATTCCTTTATAGCCTTTACTGTTCCTCTTACCTCAATCATAACATAAACAAAGACACAGGCTGCTGCAACAATTGAGAGAGTTATTATACCAAAAAAGATGTTGCTCATAATGATTCCCCCATAAATATAATCCTTTTTACATTCCTTGTTTAATTATAACATTATCAGCAAATTTGTTAAGCAAAAAAATACGTGTTATTAATCTTTATGCCTTTTTCCTTAATATGAGCGAACCCACCGCACCAACAAGCGACACAATGGCAGAGAGGATAAATGCATTCGTAAATGTTCCCGTTGTATCCTTAATCCACCCTGCAATTGCCGGACCCAACGCCTGCCCCACGCCGAAAAAAAGCGTGATAAAGCCAAGCCCTGCAGGTGCAAGTTTGCCTCCGACTGCATCACCTGCAGCGGCAGCCATAATGGTAGGTATTGAAAAGGCAGATATTCCGAATACAAAAGCAGAGAGGTAAAAACCGGCTTCAACTTTGTAAAAAGCGAAGATAAGATAAGATATTGTAAGGGTTATATAGGCAAGCATTGAACCATATCTTCTTCCTAGGACATCAGATATGCTTCCCCACACAACACCGCAAAAAATGCTGAAGACGCCAAGCACGGCAAATATCGCCCCTGATGTTGAGGGTGAAATCCCGATCTCTTTTGTTAAATATGCGATAAAAAATGTGAGGTATATGATATAAGAAAAGCCGTACATGAAATAGACACAGCCAAGCTTCCATATCTCGGGTTCTCTGATAATATCCTTCCATGCAGAAAAAAGTGTAACTTTGACCCCGCCTTTTTGTTCTTCATCACCCCCATACATGGAAAGTCCCTTTTCTTTCGGGTTGTTCCTTAAAAAAGCGTAACAGACAAAAGCAAGAACAAATACTGCAATCCCCATAAAAAACCAGGCATATCTCCATCCATCGTGACCAAAATGTGTAATAACCGGTGGAATAATAACTCCTGACAGGAAAAGGCCAACACCTATTCCGCCTGAAACTATACCTGTTGCAAGCCCCCTGTTTTTTGCAGCAAACCAGGCAGCAGGCAATGCCATAATAGGGACGTAACTGCTGCCATTTCCTGCCCCTGCAAACAACCGCATGATAAAAGCAAACAGGAACGATTCGGAGAAACCTGTTAAAAATAGGGCAATACCTATAATAATAAGGGATACAAAAACCACCCTCCTTACTCCGAAACGGGCTGCAAGAAAACCGCCGATTATTGCAAGGGAAAGATAACCTATAAAATTTCCCGTTCCGATAAGACCAATCTGGGTATAATTAAGAGAGAGACCGTCCTTCATAGATGGCAGTATGACAGAATATGACATCCTGCCAAACCCATGGGCAAGGATTGTTACAAGAGTTCCTGTAAATGCAATAATCCATGCATAATGTTTTTTATTCATATCTCGATCCCTCCTCTTTTTCATTCTTAAATTTCATCATTAATTTCCGTCAACTTTCTTCTCTCAACTCTATCGTTTCAACCTTAACCTTGGCAAGACCTTTTTTATAAAAACCAAGTTTCTTTGCAGCACCGGAAGAAACATCAATGATCCTGTTGACAGAATCCGGATTACGATCACTGGGAAAGGGTCCCCGATCATTCACTCTCACAATGATTGAGCGGTTGTTCTCCAAATTGGTAACCTTGACATGAGTCGGCAGGGGCAGATACTTATGCGCCGCCGTCAGCCACTCCGGGTTAAAAACCTCGCCATTGGCAGTCATACGGCCTCCTTTTTGCCGCACAGTTTCATAGCCATACCACGATGCTATACCCGTTTCTTCATAAGAGGTGGATTGTTCAACAGACATGGGATAATATTTTCTGCCTTTAACGGTATAGGGTGCATTTTTTACCCGGTCATGGCGAATGGCCTCTTTGGGAGGCAGGCCGTCGATGCTGTCAATATCCTCGTTAACAAGTGCCCAGTCAAGGGGCGCCTTTACTACCGTGAAGGTAAAGGCCCCAATATTGTATATGATTTTCGTTGTGCCCGCAGTGAGATTATAGGTTCCTTTTACCACATAATAGGTGCCCTTTACGGTTCCCTTGACTACATTGTATGGGGCTGTAATAGCCCAGCAACCTCCAAGGATAAGGCAGGAAAAGAACATTAACGCAACAAACATGCAATGTCGCTTAACCCTGAAGTTTAACATACCTTGCATTGAAGTAATCCTGATCATTGTTAAAACATAGAGTATCATATTTATATGTTCAATAAAATAATTCCAAATAATATAGCGCAAGCAATTATTTCATAGTTTGTAATCAGATATTTCAGCCTTTTTCAGCAATATTGTTTATTTTTCTTGAATTAGAGTAAGATATGTCATATTTATTATTTGGCGCATGTAGGAGAATATAATCCATAAAATACTCGCCTCATAATGAATAACAAATTGTTAAGAAATAAATGGAGAAGAAAGAATGACAAAACACAGGATGACACTCATCGCATTAGTCATGATAGCACTCCTCTTTACAGCAACTATGGCTCATGCAAAGGTATATCTTGATATTTTCGGGAAGAGCTTTAAGAAAATAACAATAGGCGTACCGCCTTTTAAAGACGAAAATATAGACAGGTCAAGGATGGACATGAGCGAACTTTTGAATAAAGACCTTGATATGTCCGGGTTTTTCATTGTAGCCCCACAATCTTTAATGGACAAGGAGCTTACCGATGAAGGTATTGAAAAACAGGAAATAAAATTCAGTAATTGGAAATCGATCGGTATTGAACTGCTATGCAAAGGGAAAATTCAGAAAATAAACGATGATCTGGTACTCGAAGCATTTGTTTACGATACGCTCGACGGAGCTTTAATGCTTGCAAAACGCTATAGAACTAAGACAGAAGATTGGAGAAAAATCGTTCATAGGCTGGCAGACGATATCATGCTCGCCATTACCGGTGAAAAAGGCATTATGAGTTCAAAGATCGTCTTTGCCTCGGGAGGCAAAAACCGGAAAGATATTTATATGGCTGATATTGACGGATCTAACCTGAAAAGGCTGACAAACTACCGGAATATTACATTATCCCCCTCAATATCCCCTAACGGCAGGTATCTTGCATATACTTCATACAAGGAAGGCAAGCCCAACCTTTATATTATGGACATTGAGAAAAACAAAGAGGTATACACGGACCGGGCAGATGGGATGAAGACCGGAACAGCATGGATAGGGGATACAACCTTCGGATACTCACATACTTCGGGGAGGTATTCAACTATATATACACTTAATGTTGAAAATAAGGATAAAAATACTGTTCAGAGAAACGACGGGATAGCAACATCACCGTCTTTGACACAAGATGGTACAAAAATGGTTTTTGTGTCCGATATGCACGGGTCCGCCCAGATTTTTATAAAAGATTTGCCTTCCGGCAGCCCAAAAAGGCTGACATATTCAGGCACCTACAATACTTCACCGGCTTTATCGCCAAAGGGCGACCTGATCGTTTTTGTTGCCAAGTTCGAGGGGGCTTTCGAGATATGCACAATGAATCTTGATGGTTCAAACCAGCGCGTTTTAACAGTCGGCGGCATAAACGATTCCCCCCAATTTTCACCATGCGGAAGGTATATCATATACTCGTCAAATAAGGGTGGGAAATATAATATATATTTAATGCTATCCAATGGTGAAAACAAGAAAATGCTGAAATTTACCGACGGCGAAGAGACGCAACCCAAATTTGCACCGTAAATAAATACAGGTCTTATGGGATACATAAAACCTGTCCGTCAACATGAGAAGGAGGCAACATGAAATATTTAACAATTTTTTTTGCTTTTGCAATCTTAATAAGTTATGGGTGCGCCCAAAAAGCAGTCCAGCTATCGCCGACAGAGCAGAAACAGGTCCAGGCACTTCAGAGAGGAGAGGATATACTTAAAGATCGCAATAAAAAAACGGATATTACCGAAGAAGAGCTTGCACGAAGAGATAAAGCAAGAGAATGGTCACTTGAAGAAATTAAGAAAAGCTCTCCTCTCAAAGATATTTATTTTGAATTTGACAGCTACATAATCAAATCAGACTACTTTCCAAAATTAAACGAGATTGGGAATTGGTTGAAACAATACAAGAACATAAAAGTAACCATTGAAGGGCATTGCGACGAAAGAGGAACTATTGAATATAACCTTGCCCTTGGCCAAAAAAGGGCCGAGGTAGTAAAAAACTATCTGATTAAACTGGGTGTGGAAGAAGCAAGCATCAAGGCAATATCTTTCGGGAAAGAGCTTCCCGCTGATTCAAGTCATGGAGAAGATGCCTGGGCAAAAAACAGACGGGCAAGCTTTAGAATTGATCAAAAGGGGTAGATTATGGGAACATCATTAAATAAAATTTTGGATGTCGGATGTCGGATGTTGGATTCGAAAAAACAAAAAACATCATTCCTTTCCTGCAAGCTCTCACCTTTCACCTTTCATCTTCTCTTTTTTAGCATCGTTTTCACAATTACCCTTTCTCTGTTCGGTTGTGCCTCAACAGACGAAATAACAATACTGAAAAGCAACATAATTTCAATATCAAACGATCTTAACCAACTCAAGGGTGAAACAAATACTAAATTGTTCGCTATTGCAAAAGAACAGGAAAGCTTGAGGAAGCAGCTTATGGGAGTGTCCACATCAGTTGAAAACAGAGATGATAAAAACCGGACATTATTAGGGAGGATTGAAGAACTGGACCATCAGCTTCAGACATATTGGAAAGACACCAAAGCAGAGATTAGTGCATTAAAAACCGGAAACGTCAAGCCGCCGATCATAGATAATCCAACACAGACATCAATTATTAAGGAAATTGTTGATCCGAAATATGAAACCACATACAAAGAAGCCTTTGATAAATTTCAGCAAGGCGCTTACGAAGAGGCAGCCGTCAAATTTTCAGATTTTATCAATGTCTATCCTGGAACACCCCTCATTTCAAATGCATACTACTGGCTGGGAGAAAGCTATCTGAATCTTAAAAACTATGAGAAAGCAATTGTCAACTTCCAGGAAGTGATTGATAAATACCCCAAGAGCGACAAGGCCTCAAGGGCGCTTCTATCACAGGCAGAAGCCTTCGGCATCATTAAAGACCCAAAGAGTTCTAAAACCGTCCTGAAGAAGGTCATAGAACTCTATCCGAAAACAGAAGAGGCTGCTATAGCAGAGAGAAAATTAAGAAACCTCGGCCTCAGGTAATTTTTCCGTGTCCTCGTCCAGCTTTTCAAGAACGGCCATATCATAGTTTTTGTATCTTGAATAGCCTGTTCCGGCAGGGATGATTCTTCCCATAATCACGTTCTCCTTCAGTCCTCTCAGGTAATCCACCCGCCCTTCTATTGCGGCCTGCGTGAGAACCTTCGTAGTATCCTGAAAACTTGCTGCCGAGATAAAACTGTCCGTAATAAGAGATGCCTTTGTAATCCCTAAAAATAGCGGCTCTGCTTTGGCAGGTTTTCCACCTGTTTCCAAAACCCGTTTGTTTTCTTCTTCAAATACCCACCATTCAACAGGCTCATCAATGATGAAATTCGTATCACCCACATCTCTTATCCTTACCCTCTTAAGCATCTGCCTTACGATAATTTCTATATGCTTGTCATTTATCTTCACGCCCTGCAGCTGATAAACCTCTTGGATCTCGTCTACAAGGTAACGGGCAAGGGCTTTGATGCCGAGTATGCGGAGCACATCGTGAGGACTTACCGGACCGTCCATCAACGGTTCTCCTGCCTTAACATAATCCCCTTCATGGACAACTATATGTTTACCTCTCGGGATTATATATTTTATCGGCTCGCCTCTTTCGGGTTTTACGAATATCTCCCTTTTGCCCTTTGTGGTCTTACCGAAGGAAACAAACCCGTTTACCTCGGCTACCGTTGCATTTTCTTTCGGTCTTCTTGCCTCAAAAAGTTCTGCAACCCTTGGGAGACCGCCGGTAATATCCTTTGTCTTAGTAGTTTCTCGCGGTATTTTCGACACAACATCGCCTGCGTGGATTTCATCTCCTTCATTTACAATAATATGCGCTCCGATAGGCAAAATATAACGGGCAGGACTCGTGCTGCCGGGTATATTAATCGTTTTGCCCTTATCATCCTTTATTGATATGCGTGGCCGCAGGTCCTGATCCCTTGGCTCCATAACGACTCTGTAAGAAAGCCCAGATATCTCGTCTTTGCTCTCCTGCATCGTCACACCTTCAACAATATCCCCAAATTTGATTTTTCCGGATACCTCCGAAAGAATCGGAATTGTATAAGGATCCCATTCGGCCAGAATCTGGCCTTCCTTGATATACTGTCCTTTTTCCTTTATTTCAGCAAAGTCGGGTTGTATGGTGCCTTCAATATTACCATAAACAAGCCTGGCTCCATATATGACGGCATATCTTTCTCTTTCCCTGCCTGCTTCATCTACAATAGAAATCTCGCCGTTTCTGTTCATCACAACAGGAACGCCTTCCCTGTTATTTACTAACTTTACATTTAATAACTTTACATACCCGTCATTTCTTGCTTCTAAGGTAGATTGCTCTACCCTTCGGGATGCCGCCCCACCGATATGGAATGTTCTCATTGTAAGCTGTGTCCCCGGTTCCCCGATAGATTGGGCAGCAACAATGCCTACCGCCTCGCCGATGCTTACAAGACGGCCTCGTGCAAGATCTCTTCCGTAACAAAGCACACAGATGCCGCGCTTTGATCTGCAGGTAAGAGCAGAACGGATCTTTATCTTTTCAAAGCTGGCTTCCTCGATCTTCTTCAGGTGTTCTTCGCGAATCTCTTCATTTCTTCTAACTATAATCTCTCCGTCAGGGTCTTTCAGGTCTTCAAGCACGACCCTTCCGAGGACCCTCGTATCAAGACGTTCAATTACCTCACCGCCTTCTATCAGCGAACCGACTTCTATTCCGTCAAAAGTACCGCAGTCATGTTCCGATACCACCACATCCTGGGAAGCATCAACAAGCCTCCTAGTGAGATATCCTGAATTTGCCGTCTTGAGGGCAGTATCGGCCAGGCCTTTCCGTGCGCCATGGGTGGATATAAAGTACTGTTGAACGGTTAATCCTTCTCTAAAATTACTCGTAATCGGCGTTTCAATAATCTCGCCGGAAGGCGTTGCCATAAGCCCCCTCATACCCGCAAGCTGTCTAATCTGCTGAGCGTTGCCTCTTGCACCGGAATTTGCCATTATAAATATAGGGTTCAGGCTATTCTGATATTCTACCTTTCCGTCAGGACTTATAACCTTTTCAGTACCAAGTTCCCTCATAAGCTCATCTGCAATTCTTTCGGTTACATCCGCCCATATATCGATAACCTTATTATATCGCTCACCATCGGTAATCAACCCTTCAGCATACTGTTTCTGAACAATGCGAACTTCATCGTATGCCTTTTCAATAAGCTCCTGTTTGTTAGCTGGAACTATCATATCGTCTATCGAGATGGAAATGCCGCCCATTGTTGCATAATAAAAACCCAGATCTTTTAATCTATCGGAAAGGATTACCGTACCCTTCTCCCCGGCTACCCGGTAACATTTATCAACAAGCTGGGCTATTGTTTTCTTGTCCATCACCTTGTTGATCAGTTCAAACATTTCGTTCATAATCAACGTTCGCTGATCTGCATTGAGTTCCATCAGGGCATTTTCAATAACATCCCTCAATATGACCCTACCGACAGTTGTATCAATAAGCTTTCCTCCGTCCAATCTCACCTTTATCCGTGCGTGCAAATCCATTTCCCCGCAGTCATAGGCAATGTTCACCTCCTCGGGATCAGCAAATATTTTCCCTTCACCTTTTACATACTTTCTTTCGATCGTTAGATAGTAAAGACCGAGTACAATATCCTGCGTGGGAACGATAATAGGCTTCCCGTTTGCAGGCGAAAGAATATTGTTCGTTGACATCATGAGTACCCGCGCTTCAGTCTGCGCCTCAATCGAAAGCGGGATATGAACCGCCATCTGGTCTCCGTCAAAATCAGCATTATAGGCTGTGCATACAAGAGGATGCAACTGGATTGCCTTTCCGTCAATAAGTTGCGGTTCAAAGGCTTGAATCCCAAGCCGGTGTAATGTTGGAGCCCTGTTTAAAAGCACAGGGTGTTCCTTTATCGCCTCTTCAAGGACATCCCAGACCTCGGGCCTCTCTTTTTCAACAATCTTTTTTGCGTTCTTAATTGTTGTAGCAAACCCTTTCTTTATCAATCTGTTATACACAAAGGGTTTGAAAAGCTCCAGAGCCATGGATTTAGGGAGACCACACTGGTGGAGCCTCAAATGAGGGCCTACTACAATAACAGACCTGCCGGAGTAGTCTACCCTTTTCCCAAGAAGGTTCTGGCGGAATCTTCCCTGTTTACCCCGGAGCATATCACTCAAAGACTTAAGAGGTCTCTTGCTTGCCCCTGTGACAACACGTCCACGCTTTGAATTATCAAAAAGCGCATCAACTGCCTCCTGGAGCATCCTTTTTTCGTTCCGTATAATAATTTCCGGTGCATTCAGCTCCATTAATCTTTTCAGTCTGTTGTTCCTGTTTATCACTCTTCTGTAAAGGTCATTCAAGTCTGAAGTTGCAAACCTTCCACCGTCCAGAGGAACAAGAGGCCGAAGCTCCGGTGGAAGCACCGGGACAATATCGAGTATCATCCATTCAGGCTTTACTTTTGAAACCCTGAATGCATCCACTACCTTAAGTCTTCTCGCAAGCTTCTTCTTCTTTGCCTCGCTTGCCGTATCACGCATATCAATCCTGAGTGTCTTTGTAAGTTCCTCTACATCTATTTTCTTCAAGCATTCTCGCATTGCCTCGGCGCCTATTCCGCCTACAAATGTATCACCATACTTTCCCTTTGCCTCTATATATTTCTCCTCATTCATCAATTCACAAAATTCATATGGAGATGAACCGGGTTCAATGACAATATACATCTCAAAATAGAGAACTCTTTCTACTTCCTTTATCGTTAATTCAAGTAAGGTTCCGATCTTACTCGGCATACTCTTCAAAAACCAGATATGTGCAACAGGACATGCGAGTTTTATATGTCCCATTCTTTCTCTTCTCACCTTTGACTGAATGACTTCTACCCCGCATTTTTCACAAATAATACCTCTGTGTTTCATTCTCTTATATTTTCCACAGATGCATTCATAATCCTTTACAGGACCAAATATCTTGGCGCAGAATAGTCCGTCCTTCTCCGGCTTAAAAGTCCGGTAATTGATTGTTTCAGGCTTTTTTACCTCGCCACAGGACCATTTTTCAATGATTTCCGGAGATGCAAGCGATAACCTGATAGCTGCATATCCCAAAGGGTCTTTCTGTTTTTCAAAAACCTTATAGTAATCTTCCAATCTTATACCTCCGTATAAAACGGTTTTGAGTTTTAAATGTTGAATTTTGAATTATAATCTTAAAAAACTCAACATTCATAATTAAGATTCAACATTGCCTTTATTGCTCTTCCCTAACAAGGTCTACATTTATGCATAAGGCCTCCAGCTCTTTTACCAATACATTAAAGGATTCCGGGAGATTTGGTTCAAGCACGTCTTCACCCTTTACAATAGCTTCGTAAGCCCTTATCCTGCCATTTACATCATCAGATTTAATTGTGAGGAATTCCTGCAAAGAATAAGAAGCCCCATATGCCTCAAGGGCCCAGACTTCCATTTCTCCGAGACGCTGCCCGCCAAATTGCGCCTTTCCGCCAAGAGGCTGCTGAGTAACAAGAGAATAAGGTCCTATGGAGCGGGCATGAATTTTGTCGTCAACAAGATGGTGTAACTTCAAAAAGTACATGTTGCCTATAGTAATCTTGTGATGAAACATATCTCCTGTTCTGCCATCGTAAAGCAGAGCCTGTCTGTTATCCGACAATCCCGCCATCTCAAACAGTTCCTTTATCTCGCTCTCGTCTGCACTGTCAAAAACAGGCACCGCCACATTAACACCGTTCCTCATCCTGTCTGCCAACTCTATTATTTCCTCATCGCTCAACTTATCTATAAAACTATCGAGTTCCCCGTGATTGAAAACCTTTTTCAGTTGAGCCTTAATGGCCTTCGGGGAAGAGGTACTCTTGTAATAGTTATCAACCAGTTCGCCTATCTTCTTGCCGAGCTCTTTGGCAGCCCATCCAAGGTGTACCTCCAATATCTGTCCTGCATTCATACGGGATGGAACACCAAGAGGATTAAGAACAAGGTCAATCGGTGTCCCGTCTTCCGTAAAGGGCATATCTTCTTCAGGGAGAATTATCGATACAATCCCTTTGTTCCCGTGACGGCCTGATATTTTATCACCCACAGCGATCTTCCTTTTCATAACTACATATACTTTGATCGTTTTGATAACGCCTGGGGACAGTTCATCGCCTTTCTTAATCTTGTTTATCTTGTCTTCATAGTAAAGTTTAATAATCTCAATCTGGTTTTCCTTGCTGTCAAGAATTTTAGAAATCTTTGCCTCCAGTTCATCATCGCCAAAATCAATGCTCTGAAGTTTATGAAGGCTCATATAACCTATTTTTCCTACATTCAGCACTTCGCCTTTCTTGATAACTATCTTCCCCTTATCATCCTTTATATCAACAGGGGCTTTTTTTCCGAGGAATATGCTCTCCAGTTTCTCCTGTGTACTCTCCAGAATAATCTTTACCTGCTCTTCCTGATCCTTTAAAATGTTTGATATTTCTATGTCTTCTATAAGCCTGCTCCGGTCGTCCTTATCAATACCCCTCCTCGAAAGCACCTTCACATCAATGACTATACCTTCGATGCCATGCGGTACCCTGAGCGATGTATCTTTCACATCGCCTGCTTTTTCACCGAATATTGCACGCAGAAGCTTTTCTTCCGGCGTAAGCTGGGTTTCCCCCTTTGGGGTAACCTTACCTACAAGGATATCCCCTGGTTTTACCGTTGCACCAACTCTTACAATACCGCTCTCATCAAGATCTTTAAGGACTTCATCTCCTATGCTCGGTATATCTCTCGTAACCTCTTCCTTACCAAGTTTTGTATCCCTTACAACACACTCCAACTCCTCAACATGGATAGAGGTAAATAAATCTTCCTTGACAAGCCGTTCATTCACAAGCACCGAGTCTTCATAATTATACCCCCTCCACGGCATGAACGCTACCAGCACATTCTTTCCAAGGGCAAGCTCCCCTCTGTCTGTAGAAGGCCCGTCCGCAAGTACATCTCCCTTGCTTACATAGTCACCTTCATTCACAATTGCTCTCTGGTTTATACAGGTATCCTGGTTTGATCTCCTGAATTTCAGAAGATTGTATACATCTATCTTAACAGTCGGTTCTTCATTTTTGTCTTTTTCCTCATATTGGACAATGATCCTGTTTGCATCTACACTTTTTACAATACCGGCAGACCTTGCTGTTATAGTCACTCTCGAATCCCTGCCCACAACCTTTTCCATGCCTGTTCCAACAATCGGCGCCTCTGTAATAACCAACGGCACTGCCTGCCGCTGCATGTTTGAACCCATAAGCGCACGGTTTGCGTCATCATGCTCCAGGAAGGGGATTAGCGATGCGGAGACGCTTACAAGCTGCTTCGGGGAGACATCCATAAAATTTACCTCTTCCGGGCTTACCAAATAGAATCCCCCGCCCTTCTGAGCAGTTATAAGATCTGCGGTAAACCTTCCCTCCTTATCAATGGGTGCGTTTGCCTGCGCAACATAGTACGGTTCCTCTTCGAGTGCGCTCAGATATTTAACTTTATTTGTTACCCTGCCGTTGACCACTTCCCTGTATGGTGTCTCTATAAACCCGAAGGTATTGACCTTTGCATATGTAGAAAGTGAGGCTATCAAGCCGATATTCGGACCTTCAGGAGTCTCAACGGGGCATATTCTTCCATAATGTGTAGGGTGAACATCCCTGACCTCAAACCCCGCCCTTTCACGAGTTAAGCCTCCTGGTCCAAGGGCGCTCAATCTACGTTTGTGTGTAATCTCGCTGAGTGGATTCGTTTGATCCATAAACTGGGAAAGTTGACTGCTTGAAAAGAAGTCTTTTACCGCACTCGCAACAGGTTTTGGATTTACCAGATCATGCGGCATCAATGTCTCCATCTCCGGAAATGTAAGTCTCTCCTTAATAGCTCTTTCCATCCGCACAAGCCCCATCCTGAACTGATTTTCAAGAAGCTCTCCCACTGTCCTTACCCTTCTGTTTCCAAGATGATCTATGTCGTCTCCGGGGCCCCTGGCATCTTTAAGCCTGAGTAAATGCCCCACAACCTCAAGGATATCTTCTTTCCTTAAAACCGTTTCTTCCAGAGGGATACCAAGGTTAAGTCTGTGATTGATTTTGAGTCTGCCGACTTTTGAAAGGTCATATCTTTCGGGACTGAAGAACATATTGTGGATAAGGGCTTCAGCAAATTCTGTTGTAGGAGGATCTCCCGGCCTGAGCTTCCTGTATATCCCAAGCAGCGCCTCATCCTTGGTATTCACGCTGTCCTCACGTAATGTTTTACTTAAGGAGGCGCTTACATTCAGATTATCGATAAAAAGGATATCAAAACTGTTCACTTTTTTGCTTATTATCTTTTCAATATCATCGTTTGTAATCTCTCTATTTATCGAAATTAAAATCTCTTTTGTTTTAGGGTCTATAACATTTTCCGATGTAGTTTTGCCGATTATATCACCTTCTTCAACCGGTATTTCTTTTATATTGGCAGACTCCATTTTTTTAATAACTGCTTTAGTAATTTTTTTATGCTTTTTTACAATGACTTCTTTTGTCTCTTCATTAAGAATATCGGAAGGCGCTTTCTGCCCTATAAGAAGTGCAAGCAGCGTTTGTTTATACAACCTTCCGTTCTTTATAACAACCGTTTCTTTATCATAATAATAATCAAGTATCTCTTTTTCGGTATATCCAAGCGCTTTTAAAAACAGCGTGACATACATCTTTTTCTTCTTATCTATTCTCACATAAACAAGCTCCTTATGATCAAACTCAAAGTCTAACCAGGAGCCTCTGTATGGAATTATCCGTGCGCTGTATGAAAGGCTTCCCCCCAGGGTTGACTTTGCCTGATCACAATCAAAATAAACACCGGGCGATCTGTGCAACTGGCTTACTACAACCCTTTCCGTGCCATTTATAATAAAAGTTCCTCTTTCGGTCATAAGAGGGATCTCACCGAAATATACATCCTGTTCCTTCACTGCCCGTATATCCCGGATTTTTGTATCAGGATCAACATTCCATACTACAAGACGTATAGCAACTCTCATAGGCGCTGCATATGTTACACTCCGAAAGATACATTCCTCTTCTGAATTCTTTGGGTCACCTATTTCGTATTTTACAAATTCGAGTGTCGTAGTCTCATGCGAGTCTTTTATGGGAAACACGCTGTTGAAAACCGCCTGCAGTCCCATGTTCTCTCTTTTATCCGGCCGAATATCCTTTTGTAAAAAAATCTCATAGGAATCAAGCTGGGTTTCAATCAGGTTGGGAATATCGAGAACTTCTTTTATCTTACCGTAGTTCTTCCTGAATATCCTATTATGGAAAGTCTGCCTCATATTTTCATTCACTCCTTGTTTTTTAGCGTAGAGCATAGAGCAGAGGGCTGAAAATTTCAGCTCTTTGCTCTATGCTCTATACTAACGATATTACTCTACTTTTACCTGTGCGCTCACTTCTTCAAGCTGTTTCTTGATATTTGCAGCTTCATCTTTTGAAACACCTTCTTTAACAGGTTTTGGGGCGCCTTCGACAAGGTCTTTTGCTTCTTTCAGTCCAAGGCTTGTAATAGCCCTTACAACTTTTATTACCTGTATCTTCTTCTCTGCTTCATATCCTGTGAGTATAACGTTAAACTCTGTCTGTTCTTCTACCGGTTCCGCAGCAGCAGCCTGGCCTCCGCCTGCCGGGGCAGCCGCCATCATCGGCATTGCCGCTGAAACGCCAAACTTCTCTTCCAGGACCTTTATAAAATCAGAGAGTTCAAGGACTGTCATGTTTTCGATAAACTGTATAACATCTTCTTTTGTAACGCTCATTTAATATTCCTCCTTCAGGCTTGTTCTTTTTTAGTTTTAATTGCATTCAAGGTTATCATAAGTTTATTCAAATTACCGGAAAGCACATACACGAATCTCTGAGGCACACCTTGCAGTAAACCCAGAAGCTTCGCTATAAGTACTTCTCTCGACGGCAGTGTAGCAAGCTTCAGAATGTCTTCAGGTCTTATTACCTGTTCTCCAAGAAAGCCTGCTTTCAACTTCAGCTGGGGCATCTCTTTCAAAAAACTAACTATTGTCTTCGCTGCACTCACCGGGTCCTTATAAATGCATACAATTGCATTCGGACCTGAAAATTTGTCTTTCAGGGCTTGCGCTCTTGTTCCTTCGGATGCAATATTTAAAAGCGTGTTTTTTACAACACTAAATTCTACACCCACGTTTCTCAGCTCTTTTCGGAGCTTTGTCATCTGGGACACTTTTAAGCCGCTGTATTCCGCAATAAACATGGAATTCATCCGGTTGAGTTTAGCCCCTAATTCCTCAACTACCTTCTTTTTCTTTGTTCTTTCCAATGGTTTTCATCCCTCCTTTCATAGAATGTATGGAAAGTCAGGGAGACAAATAATGTAAAGTCTCAGCAGGCCGTAATCGTTTAACATATTTGCACCTGCTTTCTCTGACTCTTTCCCTATTTAGTCAAGTTCCTCACATAGGCAGGATCTATTTTTATACCTGGGCTCATTGTTGTGCAAACGGCCAACCCCTTAAAGTAAGCTCCTTTGCTTGAAGGTGGTTTTAATCTGATAACAGCTTCGATGAGTGAATTAATATTTTCCATTATCTTCTCTTTTCCAAAACCGAGTTTACCGACCGGAACGTGGAGATTCCCTGCTTTATCTACTCTGAATTCCACTCTTCCTGCTTTCATTTCCTTTACGGTCTTAGCTATATCAAAAGTCACTGTCCCTACTTTCGGATTGGGCATAAGACCCCTCGGACCAAGTATCTTGCCAAGCTTACTAACCGCTCCCATCATATCCGGGGTAGCAACAGCCTTATCAAAACCCAGCCATCCTTTTTGAATCTTTTCAATCAAATCCTCTGCGCCAATAAAATCTGCACCGGCTTCCTCTGCTTCCTTCTCCTTTTGGCCCTTTGCAAAAACAACTATTTTCACTTCTTTTCCAAGTCCGTTAGGGAGTGCAACGCTCCCTCTGACCATCTGGTCGGCATGTCTAGGATCGACGCCGAGTCGACAAGCCAACTCAACAGTCTCGTCAAACTTTGCAAAAGAAATCTGTGGAAGCAGTTCAAGGGCTTCATCCATATCATATTTTTTTTCTCTATCTATGTTTTTCCGTGCCTCTGAATATTTTTTCCCTACTTTTGCCATTTACATTACTCCTTCTATCTTAGGCTAAGAGCTAATGGAAAAGGGCAAAGGGTTTAATCCTTTAGCCTTTTGCCTTATGCCTTTCGCCTGCTTCGTTATCCTTCCACAACCTCTATTCCCATGCTTCTCGAACTGCCTTCAATAATCTTTATTGCGCCGTCAATATCCTTTGCATTCAGATCCTGCATCTTCAACTGGGCAATCTCTTTTATCTGCGACTTTGCTATGGTTCCAGCCGTTTCTTTTTTTGGATTATGGGCTCCTTTAGCCAATTTAGCCGCCCTTTTTATAAGGAACGTGGCAGGAGGTGTTTTTGTAATAAAGCTAAAAGTCCTGTCAGAAAAAATGGTTATCGATGCCGGTATAATAGTTCCTTCCTGGGATTTAGTCCTTTCGTTAAATGCCTTACAGAATTCCATTATATTTACACCATGCTGACCAAGGGCTGGCCCTACAGGTGGTGATGGAGTCGCCTGACCTGCCTGTAACTGTAACTTCACCATAGCCACAACTTTTTTTGCCATCTCACAGCTCCTTTATATTTTCTCTATCTGAATAAAATCCAACTCAACCGGGGTTGTTCTCCCAAAAATATTGAGTAGCACTTTTACCTTACCTTTTTCGGGTTTTATCTCCTCTACGCTACCTGTAAAATTTGTAAAAGGTCCTTCGGTTACCTTAACGCCGTCGCCTTTTTCAAATCTGATTTTCGGCTTAATCTTACCCTTGCCTTCCTGAATGGCGCTGAGGATTTCATTCACCTCATTTTCAGGTAAAGGTGGTGGATTCATCTTGTCATATCCTACAAAACCGGTTACTTTTGGCGTATTTCTCACAAGATACCATGTATCGTTGTTCATTACCATATTTACAATAATATATCCGGGGAAAACCGTCCTCTGAGACTTCTTAACCTGTCCTTTAACCCTCTCCATAATAATCTCTGATGGTACAATAATCTCTCCAAAATATAACTCCATTTTACCGTTCCGTATGTTCTCTTCCAGGCCTTCTCTCACTTTCTGTTCATAACCGGAATATGTATGTACAACGTACCACTTCTTTTCCATTATCTCTTCCACTTCCATTTTTTTATCTTGATTATCCACGCAGCAACACCTGTATAATCTTTGCCAATCCTACATCGACAATACCAAGAAATATAGCCGCAATTGCAACTGTTATCAAAACTACATAAGTCCCTTTTACAGCATCTTTTTTCGACGGCCATGTAACCCTTTTAGCTTCCATATAAACTTCTCTGAAGTATTCCTTGATACCGTCCACTTTAGCTTTGACATCCATAAAATCTCCATAATTTACAGGCCAGGAGGGATTCGAACCCCCAACACCCGGATTTGGAGTCCGGTGCTCTATCCGTTAGAGCTACTGGCCTTCTTATTTTGTCTCTCTGTGTGATGTATGTTTCTTACAAGACTTGCAATATTTTTTCATTTCAAGCTTATCAGGCGTCTTTTGTTTATTCCTTGTTGTTGTATAATTCCTGTTCTTACAATCCGAACATGCAAGTATTACCAGTTGCCTCATTTTTTTTCCCCTCTACTCTATAATCTCAGTGACAACACCGGCTCCGACAGTCTTTCCACCTTCCCTGATAGCAAAACGGAGTTCCTTCTCAAGGGCAATGGGGGTAACAAGCTCAACAATGATAGTTACATTA
>JAPLKC010000083.1 GCA_026388255.1 Pseudomonadota bacterium
AAAAACGGCTGGACAACTGATGACAAAGAGATATTTAAACTTTTCCAGGGGGAAGTTGCGCTTGAACTTGCAGGCAATTCGGTTAAAACTGGTTGGACCACCGATGACAAAGAGATACTTATGCTACAAAAATACAGTAACAGCAACACTATTGCATTGGATCTTGCAAAGAATTCAGATAAAAACGGCTGGACAACCGATGACAAAGAGATACTCTCCCTCCACCATGGTCGCGTTGCGCTTAATCTTGCAAAGAATTCAGGTAAAACCGCCTGGACAACTGATGACAAAGAGATACTTTCCCTTCATCAAGGGGGTGTTGCGTTCTGGCTATCAAAATGTCAGAAACTGTCTACAAGCGATAGCAAAATATTAGATCTGGTAGAAGCATATCGTAACCAATACAACAAAAGGATTTTTAACCTGAGAAAAATAACTGTTTCAAAAGGGGTACAAAATATGAACAATAACCTTTCAATGACTAAAAGCTTCACGGATTGAACTCTTGACTATGTCTCAACCTTCAATATATAATGCCCTTGGATTTGATATGAAGGGAATATCTCCAGAGGGCAAGTGTCCCATGTGCAAGAAATCTTTCCGCTTTGATGCACGGAAACTGGCTTTCGTATGCATGGAACACAAAACAGAGGCCAAGAGATTTCTTGTCACTGTCTACTTCAAAGGAGAACGTATTCGCAGAGCAACAAATCTTGACGGGGAAACGTTAACAACCTTTGCCCAAGCTTACGCACTCCTGAATCAGGCAGAAACAGAGAAACGAAACAAACGGTTCGATCCAAAGAGATGGAAAAGCAGGGTTAAAATCAACTATCTTTTCGAGGTTCTCTTGTCAAAATGGCAAGACTCTAAAGAAGACTTGTTGAAAGAGGGGAGACGATCGCCCACTTATGTGTCTGAATTACCCACATACATAAACCGTTTTTTTATGCCCTGCTACGAGGGACACGACGTAAGGGAGATACTCAACCTTGATGAGCACTCAACCTATCTCTCGGCGTATCGTAAGGCCAATGGCGACCCTATTTCCCTTAAGTACAAGAAGAACGTTATGGAATGCCTGCAAAGCTTTTTTAATTGGCTTAGAAAGAAAAAATATATCTTAGAGTTACCGGAGTTTCCCGACACGATAGAAGTGCCTGAGCATGACCCGAAGACCATTTCACGAGATGTGCAGATCAAGATACTTGCTTTTATCCCTGATGAACATAAACCTATTTTTACATGGTTGTTTTATCAAGGGTGCAGACCAGGAGAAGTACGGGCGCTCAAAGGCGACTGTATTCTTGACGGAATGGAGCCACAAGACACCGTGAAGTATAAGAGAACCTTCAGCGATAACATTCTAATGGAGCATACAAAGACCAAAAATGTAAGATTCAACTACATTTACCCTGAACCTCGAGCATTAATCCCACAGGTTCACCCTCTCTCTTTTGTGTTCACACATGGCGTGAAGGTTAAGAGACCATATAGCAAGCCTTTTCTCAACAAAATATACCGTCAGGCTTTAAAAGATTTTAACGAGGCCAACAACACAAATATTGACATTGGATTGTACGAGGCCACCAAACATAGCTTTGGGACTGAACAGGTAAATAAAGGAGTGCCTATCCAGTGGCTACAACAATGGTTTGGACATTCTTCACAGAAAATGACTGAAAAATATGCTAAGCTTAATGTAGTGGACGTGTTTAGAAAATTGGATAATGTGATATCGATAGAACAAGCGAGGACAAGGGGTGCCAGTGACCACCAGTAAAACGCCAGTAAGTTACTCGTTAACCCAATACTGGCTTGACGGAAACAGGGTTCAAATCCCTGCCTCTCCGCCATAAACAGGGTTCAAATCCCTGCCTCTCCGCCATTTTAATGCTATGATGACCAACAGCGAATGGTTTTCATCAAGAAAGTCCGCAAGGGTATGCTAATTCACAAAAATTGTTGCAAATATCATTTTGTATTACCTTGGAATATATGAAAAAAGAACTCTCCATTACTCCAATAACAAAAGATTTTCTGCTGAAGGTTTTTAAGCTGGGGAAAAAACCTATGGGATTCAGCGAACTCGAAAAAAATCTTCATTCCAACAGGAAGGACAGGAAAGTATTAAAAGCCACCTTGAACAGTATGCTCAAAGAGGGCTCAATAATCAAACTTAAAAACAAAAGATACGGCATACCCTATGAGATGAACCTCCAGACAGGAACATTGTTTTGCACAAGAAGCGGAAACGGATTCCTGATACCCGATAAGAAAAAAGAAAAAGGCATGGACGACATATTCATACCCGCAAGATTTATGGAAAACGCCTTCCATGGAGATAAGGTTATTGCAAGGATTGAACACACGATAAAAGGTAAAAAAGAAGGAAAAATCATTAAAATTACGGAAAGGCGCATCAAGAACATAACGGGGTTTATAAGAATAGACAAAGATAAACTAAGCATGATCCCTGATGATGAGAGGATAAGACACAATTTCATTATTTCTAAGAAACCGTTTAAAGCGCATATCAGCAATGACGATCTCGCAGCAGCCCGTATTACAAGATTCCCCGAGGAGGGTAGAAGCCCGGAATGCAGCATAATAAAGGTTTTTAAAGGACTTAACGACATAAGCACGATAACTCAGTTTATCAGGTATAAACACGGCCTTCCTTTAAAGTTTAAAAAAAATACAGAGGCAGAGGCAAAACAACTTGCAGTATACGATCAAAACCAAAAAAGGGTTGATCTCAGAAGCCTGAAACATATCACCATAGATGGAGAATTTGCAAAAGACTTTGATGACGCAGTCTGCGTGGAAAAATCAAAAAAAGGGTATACCTTATATGTCTCAATAGCAGATGTTTCTTATTATGTTTTACCTGGTACAAGCCTTGACAATGAAGCCTTCGAAAGGGGAACCAGCATATACTTCCCCAAAACCGTTATTCCCATGCTTCCGAAAATATTGTCCAATGTTATATGCAGCTTAAACCCTCAGGAGGACAGGCTGTCTCTTACCGTCAGGCTTAACTACAATAACCACGGAGATTTGCTTCAGAGTTCTTTTCATCAATCAATCATTAAGAGTATGATGAGGCTCACGTACAATAAAGTAGAAGCCGCTATAGTAAATAAAGACCTGAAGGCAAGGAAAGAGGTAAAAGATGTACTGTCCGAACTTGAATGGATGAAAGAGCTTGCAACATTATTGGCAGAAAAGAGAGAAAGAAGGGGCAATCTCGATTTTGATTTGCCTGAGCCGGAGGTTACTCTGGATATAGAAGGGGGAATCACCAGCATATTGAGAAGTGAAAGACTGTTTTCTCAAAGAATTATTGAAGAATTTATGATTGCAGCAAACGAGGCTGTAGCACAATTTTTGTCACAAAGCAATATACCCGCCATATACAGGGTACACGAACCCCCTGAACGCGAGAAGCTGTACGAATTCGAAAGGCTTTTGCATGCACTAACAGGAAATTATAGCATAAAACAGAAAAGCAGCCTGGGCTTTCAATCCATACTTAATCAGGTCAAGGGTTCAGATTACGAATATCTCATAAATAGAGTTCTCCTAAAATCTATGAAACAGGCAAAATATGCTTCTTCCAATAAAGGGCACTTTGGCCTTGCATCTGATTGTTACCTGCATTTTACATCGCCGATTAGAAGGTATCCCGATCTTATATGCCATAGATCTCTCAAAAATGCTATAAATGGCAGCCCTATCATTTACAACCAACATGAGCTTGACAGTATGGCAACACACCTGTCGGAAAGAGAAAGGCTTGCGATGGAATCGGAGAGGGAAAGTGAAGACAGGATAAGGATTTTATTCATGAAGGATAAAATTGGCGAGGTGTATAACGGTATAATCTCTCATATTACTTCCTTTGGTTTCTTTGTTGAACTCTTTGATTTGTTTGTCGAAGGATTGGTACTTCTCACCGATCTCTACGACGACTACTATCTTTTTCAAGAAGAAAAGTTCCGGCTCATCGGCAGACGGACCAAAAAGATTTACCGTATAGGCGACAAGGTATGGGTCAAAGTAGTGCTTGCCGATGTGGAAAAGAAACAATTACACTTTAAACTCATGCAAAACCGCTATGAATAGACTACAGAGGGTCTTTCCGATGTTAATTTATAAAATGAAATTCATCGGGAATCTGCAAAACAAATTCTATCTGTATCTGTTTAAAGAGCTTGCATACATACTTTGCTTAGCTCTCGGCATACTGACCTTTATACTCATAATGAGTAAAATGGGGAGAATAGCGGACCTTGTCATAAACAGAGGGGTCGACCTGAAGGATATTATCTTTTTAATTATCTATTCTTCTCCGCCTTTTCTCGCCTTTACCCTACCCATGGCTTTTCTGTTATCAACTATTGTTGTGCTTGGGAGACTATCAACAGAAAATGAGATACTTGCTTTAAAAGCAAGTGGCATAGATTTAAAATGCCTTTTTTATCCGATAGTTGCCATTGGTATGATAATTACCATTGCAGGGCTGATAAACACAAATATACTACTGCCGAAAAGCGGCGAGTTATTCAGGGCGGCGTTGCTCAATGTTGTAAAAAAAGGTATATCTGTAGACGACAAGGAAGGGGTTTTCAATGATACAATATCCGGCGTAGTCATCTATATCGATAAAGTTGATACAAAGAATAAATCACTTTCAGGAATTGTTGTTTCCGATGACAGAGACAAGGACGTCAAACAGATGATATCGGCTGATAAAGGTTTTATAAATTACGACCCCGCATCTCTTGACCTTTTTTTTGTGCTGGAAGAAGGGAGTTTGCACAGATGGGAAAAGATAAATGATGTCTATAGAAATCTTTCTTTTAAAAATTATTCATTTTCCATAAATCTTACTAATATGTTGCCGGGCAACGTGTCTTTAAGAAAAAGACCATATGAGATGGACATAAAAGAATTAAGACAGTCTCTTTCAAGCGCAAGCCCGTCGGATAGATATGATCTGCTTCTTGAAATCTACAAAAAATTCTCAATCCCTCTCTCATCATTAGCTTTTATATTTCTCACAATACCCCTGGGTGTGAGACGGAGGATAGAAGGCAAGTTTTCCGGCATTATATACAGTCTGTTATTATTCATTTTTTATTATATCCTGATGGCTTTTACTGAAAATGTCGGAAAAGCAATG
This sequence comes from Pseudomonadota bacterium, assembly GCA_026388255.1. Classification (NCBI taxonomy): domain Bacteria; kingdom Pseudomonadati; phylum Pseudomonadota; species Pseudomonadota bacterium. The sequence continues at coordinate 5,189 of JAPLKC010000083.1, forward strand.
CAACTGCCGGCAATACTTACATCCTGCATACCAAATATAATAATAATTTCTATAGGCTTTAATCTTTTAAAACATTTGAATTCTGAAGAATACACAGGTATTTCACAAAAACTAAAATATCTATGGGGATATTATCTTGAAAAGGCTAAATAGATACTTAGTTTCAAATGTTTTAAAAATATTATTGATCACAGAGTTTGCCGGACTCGTATTGTTCATAACGATTGAGTTTTTTGAGCATATGGATATCTTTACATCATCCTTTAAAAATTTCATTTTAAGCATTTTTTACCTGTGCCTCAAAATCCCCTATTGCTTCAACCTTATATTGCCGTTAACATTCCTCATCTCAATATTAATTCTCCTCATATTAATGATCAGGAACAATGAAATGGTTATCGTCAGGACATCCGGCATAAGTACAATCATGATTATGAAGCCGCTTATTTCTCTTTCCATAGTACTTATAATGTTTTCGTTTATCCTGTCAGAATGGATTATCCCTGTGGCCTTAAATAAATCGGAATACATTTATAGAATAAAGATAAAAAAAGAAGAACCATATGTATTCTTTAAAAATGGCAGGATATGGTTTAAAAGGGATAATGTTATAAACAACATAGACTTTATTGATGTTAAAAAGGATATAATAAAAGGGCTCACTGTAATTGAGCTATCCGACGCATACACTATTAAAAAAAGGATAGATGCCAAGGAAGGTATATGGAAAAACGATTCATGGGTCTTTACTGATGTAGTCGAAAGGGCATTTGATGATAAGGGCATAAAATCAGTAAAAAAATATACACATTTAAAAGGTATTATAAGAGAACCGCCTTCAGTATTCAAAGTGATGGAAAAAGGCCCTGAAGAAATGGGCTATCGAGAACTTTCAAGTTATATAAAAAGGCTTAGAGCGGACGGGCATGATGTTCGAAGATATCTTGTTGACCTATATGACAAGATAGCATTTCCCTTCATTAACCTGATAATGGTATTTGCTGCATTCTCTGTCGGTTTAAGATATACCAAGACAAAACATATATCTATGGGGATATTTACGGGTATATGTCTTGGCGTACTATACTTCCTCTTTCATTATATTTCGTTATCATTCGGACATTCAATATTTCCTCCTATTTTTGCTGCATGGTTTTCAAATATTATCTTTTTTTCTGCCGGTATAATAGGAATCGTTACACTAAGGACATAATATATCTTGAAAGCTTATCTTGATATAGAAACAGACAGATGGGGCAATATATCCGTAATAGGCATATATACCAAGCAAAAGGGTCTTCTACAACTGTACGGTGATAATATCACCACAGAAAATGTCGAAATACTAATTTGCGAAACAAAGACAATTGTAACATTCAACGGCGACAGCTTTGACCTGCCTTTCATAAAGAAAAAATTACATCTCGATTTAAAAACAACCCATAAATCGCTCGATCTTTTTAAGGAAAAAAGGAGATTGGGGATCAAGGGCGGGTTAAAAGAGCTTGAGAAGAGGTTTGGAATAGCAAGAAAAACAGAGGGGATGAACGGTTATCACGCTATCAAGCTTTGGGAAAACTACACAAGACATGGGAGCAGCGAGGCACTTAATCTTCTCCTTGAATACAACGGGGAAGATGTGGTAAACCTTATAAGTCTTGAATCTTGCTTGGCTAACTTCAAGGAAATGGAATAATGACAGAAGGCTTTGAAATAGATGTTTTGAACAACAAAATCTCCGGTATTATGACTGCCCCTGATGGCGACAAAAAATACCCTTGCGTCATCCTTTCGCACGGACTTATCAGCTCAAAGGAAAGCTCGAAATATATTGCGCTGTCAGAAAGTCTGAACAACGCAGGAATAGCATCCTGCAGGTTTGATTACCATGGTTGCGGAGAAAGCGGAGGGAATATAGAAGAAACAACGCTTACTACAAGGGTCGGGAATCTTAATGCAATTACGGAATACGTTGTCAATCATAGCCTCGTTGATGCGGATAAAATTGGTATTCTGGGCAGCAGCTTTGGCGGATCTACGTGCATTATAAAAGCAGCAAGAGATAAGAGAATTAAATGTATAACACTGTGGGCGACACCGTACAGATTAGAAAAGAAAGAGGATGGCAGGATATCCGACATTGAGTTTAATGAATCTATTTATACGGATTTTCTGACCTACAATCTGCTGTCAGAGGCAGCGAAAGTATCCTGTGTATTGGTAGTACATGGAGAAATAGATGAAACTGTTCCCTGTTCCGAGGGAAAATCAATATACAAATGCCTGAAAAAGCCGAAAAAGCTTGAGATTATAAAGGGTGCTGATCATATATTTTCAAATTTATCACACAGAGAAAAGGCGATCAACCTGTCCTTGAACTGGTTTAGAAGGTTTTTCCTGGGCAGTTAAACTATTCCTTTTTTTTTTTTTTTTTCGATTTTACTCTTTCCCTTATTAAATCCCCTACAACATTGCTTAACCCTATGCCCAGCGCAAGAGAAAGCGCCAGAATAATTCCTCCGAATATTATCAGAAAGCTGATTGTTATAATGGTATTCCCTACACCTATATACTCAAATACAATGCCAAATGTAATAATGATCAGAAATATCCTCGTTACTTTTGCTATCAGGTCACCATATTTTATGTCTGAGTTTTCGCATGTCATAAGAATTACCCTGCTGATAAAATTACTGAAAATAATTCCCATTATAATAATAAAAAGAGATACCACTATATGGGGCAAGGCACTCGAAACTCTTGTAGCATATTCGGTAAATTGTGATATGCCTATAAAATTCAAGCCGAAAGAGAAGAAAGCAATGATAAATATCCAATATACAATCTTACTTAGTATTACGGAAGGGAGTGTTTTAACCCCGCCTTTTTCCAATAAATTAACAATACCGACATCGTTTGCCCATTTATCAAATCTAAATAAAATCAGGAGCTTGCCAAAAAGCTTTTTTATAAACCAGCTTATGATAAACCCCCCTATCATAACAATAACCATGACGAGTATGTTAAGGAAGATTTCCGTAAAATATTCATATAAATCTAAAAACATATCTTTGAAAAAATCTTTCATACAAAGCATCTTATTAGATGTGACTATTTATGTCAATTGAAAAATACCGCATATTATAGTATCCTAAGCCGTATGAGCAACATCACGACAATTATAGGAACAAAGGAAAATATAACGGAAGACATCCGTGTTTTTTCAGAAAAACTTATAGATAACCCTGAAATTCTTATTGTTACAAAGAAAGATATAAAAGATAAAGTGATAGAAAAATCGTCCGGGCTTTTTTTTGAGAAAAATACAGTACTGGTGCTTTTGGACCCTGAAACAGAACTTCTGGAAGAGATAAAAGGACAATTATTGTTACTGAAAGAAAAGATGCACATCATCATATATTTGACGGCTGCTCCATCCTATACTCAAAGCCCGATTGAATGTACAACAATTATTATTAAAAAAGATAAGGAAAAACGGTTTAAGGATAGAGTGCTCGCTTTGCTTAAAAAATATAATAAAGTAATGACAGACAAAGGGTTCAAACTTTTCAGAGAGAGGGTTGCAGATGAATCAATGCTCGAATCAGAGTTGATGAAGCTCATAAATTACGTTGGCGTTAAAAAAGAGATAAAATCAGGCGACGTTAGATCTATCGTAACCGATACACACGAAGAAAACTTGCTGAATTTTTTTGATGTCATAGCACGGACCGATAAAAAAGAGATGCTGAACACATTAGAAACGCTTTTATCGAGCGGAATGAATATACTCGCAATTCAAGGCTTTTTAGTAAAACAGGCGAGATTAATGCTTCAGGCAAAAGATATGGAGGAAATCCTAAAAGTAAGTCACGAATACCCTGCTTTCTCAAAAATATTCAATAAATGGAAAGAAAGCATTGAGATGACACCGCTTGAGAAAAAACTGTACCTCCTTTATCAGAAGCCTTTTTATGCATATAAGCTATCAAAAACAAGTCAACGGTTTAAAAAAAAGGACCTGCTATCCTTTTTCAATATGCTTATGCATTTTGACACCAAAATAAAAAGCGGCACTAAACAAGATCGCATACGTCTGGAACATGGTTTATTAGAGGCATAAGTGATCCAAATAATACTTTTTTTGCTCACCATCGCATCTACATACCTTGTTGGAGGACCGCTATATAGCTTATCAATTATATCTATCCTGCTTGCACACGAAATGGGTCACTATTTTATGAGCAGGAAATACGGCATACCGGCAACTCTACCTTATTTTTTACCTTTTCCCCTTTCCCCTTTTGGCACATTTGGAGCAATAATAAGGATCAAAGGCGTTTTTATCAACAAAAAGGTTTTATTTGACATCGGGGTAGCAGGGCCATTATCAGGTTTCGTCGTGTCTGTGCCATTCATAATTTTAGGCATTAAGTTATCCACAATCCAATCCGTGACTGGCAATACATCATACCTTCAACTCGGCGACCCCTTAATCTTCAAGATTGTTCAGCAGTTGTTGATAGGAGATATACCGAAAGGTTCTGACCTTGTCCTGCATCCTTTTGGTTATGCAGGATGGGTAGGCATGTTTGTGACGGCACTGAATCTTTTACCTGTTGGGCAACTTGATGGTGGTCATATTGTCTATGCAGTGTTCGGAGAAAAAAGCAAATGGGTCTTTGGCACAACCATCGTTGTACTCGGGGTATTTTCAATTTTCTATAACCCCGGATGGCTGACACTCGTCATTATTCTTCTTTTTTTCGGTATGCGTCACCCGCAACCCTTTGACGCTGAAACCGAACTTGACGATAAAAGAAAAATTATAGCTTTCGTTATACTTATAATATTTCTGCTTTCATTTACCCCTACCCCCTTTCCATCGTTAGACATAGGCAAGGGCAATGGAATACCCATATAGCATCTCCTTCAACACCATATTGCAGGTAAAGATACTTTATTCAAAAAACAAAAAGCCTTCGCAGTAAACCGCGAAGGCTTTAAACACAGACAAGGATAGAAACTAAAATGACGGTCTTACACTTTTTGCAGGCTGTAGATTAAGGCTTGTGATAACTTCAGAATCATTAACCACTTCCACAAAAGTCTTTCTTTTATCAAGAAGATCAAATACATCTTCTCTGGTAAAATATATGTGGATATATTCAATAAATCCTCCGTATTGATTACATTGTGAGAGATCCCTGACCGGCCAGTATATTCCGAGAGCCAATCCTTCTATGTCATCCCTGTTTAGGTCTTCCTTTTTTATATAGTTCAAATATTTAGGAAAGTAAGTCCCGATCACACTGGAAAATCTCTGCTCGGGTTTTGTTGTACTTTCATTAAAAACAATTTCAGAAGGTCTGATATTCATCATTATATAATGGAGTTTTTCATTTTTATCATCATTAAGTATTGTCAGGCCTATACCCTCTTTATAAATATTCACATTGGAACTACTAAGCCTGAGGTAAATCCCTTTCAGCAGACTCTCGTTCTCCGCATAAAGCTTCTTCAACTTCGCATCATCATACGAAGTTTTCATGCTTTCTGCCTGGTTTGTGGCCATGTAAATCGGACCGGCAGCGCAGGAATAGAGAAAACTCAATAGACAAACCAATACTACCTTCTTCATATCAGCCTCTTTCTTTTAATATTTCTGCTATTTCTGTCAGTTCTTCCCGTATCTCATCCAAAATGTTCTTTCTGGTAGACATGAACTTTTTTGCTCCATCAATGGTAAACTTTCTTTCATATAAAAGTTTCTTTATAGTGAATATTGCATTAAGATCTTTTTTCTTATACAACCTTTGCCCGTTAGCACTTTTTGAAGGTTTTATATCCTTGAATTCCTGTTCCCAGTATCTCAACACGTGTGGCTTGAGGCCTGTAATGTTACACACCTCTTTTATCCTGTAAAACATCCTGTCAGGGATATTCGACGTCATTTACTTTATTTACTGTTTATCTCATCTTTTAAAACCTGGCTAAGCCTGTAATTTAAAACCTTCCTTTTACTTATTTCAATCTCATCCCCGGTCTGAGGATTTCTCCCTCTTCGTGACCTCTTCTGTTTTATGATAAAATTACCAAATCCTGAAACCTTGACATTCTCTCCCTTTGCCAATGTTTCCTTTATGATCTCAAAAAACAAGTCAACCAGATCTGCGCATTCACGTTTCGAAAGGCCAAGCCTTTCATATACGTTTGTAACTATTTCCGACTTTGTCATATACCCTCCTTAAGTCCTCAATGTAATACCGTCTATAGCCGTAAGCTCTTGTATAATAACTCTCTGTAAATCGTTGACCTCTTCGTCCTTCAATGTGTCTTTATAAGACTGGAATACTACGCGGAATGATATGCTTTTCATCTCTTTTTTGAACATATCAAAAACACCGACCGATTGTATCAAGGGTGAAACCTTTTTAATCTTATCAATTAACATGGATACATGTGTTTCATCATCCACGTAAAACGAAAAGTCTCTTGTTACATTTGGGTATCTTGGCATAGGTTTGTACTTTGGTTCAATTTTACCAGTTTTTAAAATTATGTCAAACCTTAATTCAGCTCCATAAACTTTTTGTTCAATTTCGTATGACTTTAAAACTTCTTCTCTTATTTCCCCGATCCAGCCAATCTTTATACCATCCAACAACACATCAGCGGCATTAGTAGCGTTTAAAAAAGGCTCCAGGGTTCTTTCAAATGTAAATTCCAATCCGAACAAAGCAGCCGAGCCTTCCAAAATACCTTTTATGTCAAAGAAATCATAATCGATATATTTTTCTCTCCAGAAGTATTCCCTTTCCTTTCCTGTTAAGGCAAAGCAGATAGCGGGATATTCAAGCGGGAGTCCGTCTTCATGCTCAAAAAATACCTTTCCCATCTCATAAAACTTTAAATTTTTCGAGCCTCTGTTTAAATTATAGGCAATATTTTTTAATAATCCGGCAACAATAAAAGTTCTCATCACCTCATATTCCTTTGATATCGGGTTTAATATTTTTATGCAGGAAGTCCTTTCGTCATCAGGCGGGATTAAAAAACTTTCTATATCTTTTACGCAAAAAAATGCAAAATTTATTACTTCATAAAAACCGGCTGATCTTAAATAATCTTTCATAACTGCAAAATGCCGGTCTTTTGTATCCCTTTTTAGAGTCTTTAAAGCTGTAACAGGCGTTGTTGCCGGTATGGAATCATAACCATATATACGAGCAACTTCTTCGATTATATCCACATATTCATTTATATCATGTCTGAAATTGGGCACTGAAACCAAAAAACCGTTTTCCTCTTCTTTTGTTATGTATAAGTCTATCGACCTCAAGGCGTTTACAATATCTTTATGTTCTATCGTTACCCCAAGGATATCATTTATTTTCCCTAAACTTACAAAAATCTGCTTTATTTCCTTTTTATCGTATATTTCAGTTCTTCCACCTAAAATCGTTCCACCGGAGAGCTTGTTCATTAAAAAAGCCGCCCTCTTTGCAGCAAAATCAACATTATCAATATCAATACCTTTTTCAAATCTCGACGAAGCCTCTGATTTTAGACCCAATCTTCTTGCTGTTTTCCTTATAAACAGCGGATTAAAAAAAGCACTTTCAAGGGCAACGTCCTTTGTGTCAGGGGCAATCTCGGAATTCTCGCCGCCCATTATACCTGCAACTGCAACAGGTCCGTCGCCATCGCATATGAGTATATCACCTGTTTCAAGTTTTCTGTCTTCCCCGTCAAGTGTCCGGAAGATGGTTCCTGCATCGGTAAGTTTAACCCTTATTCTATTGCCTCTCAGCTTCCGGTAATCAAATGCATGAAGAGGTTGTCCGAGTTCGAGCATCACATAGTTTGTAACATCGACAATTGAGTTTATCGGTCTCATTCCACATTTCATTATCCTGCTTCTCATCCAAAAAGGAGACTTATTGATGGTTATATCTTTTAACATCAATAATACGTACCTGGGGCACCCGTCAAGGTTTAGAACTTCAAGTGAAATATGATCGTTTATATCATCTTTTTCGTCTGTAATGTAATCAAATGGCAGCATCCTTGCCTTCTGGTTCAGGATACTTCCGACTTCCCTTGCTATCCCGTAAACGGATGAGCAGTCTCCTCTGTTTGGGGGTACATTTATATCAAGAATAAAATCTCTGAAATCTTCAATATCTTTAAGCTGCTTGCCTGCTATAAGATCATCCTGTAAAATGAATATGCCGCTATGGTCATCAGTAAGGCCAAGCTCTTTTTCTGAGCAGAGCATACCCAAAGAAGTTATTCCTTTTATCTCTTTTTTCTCTAAAACCGTTCCGTCGGCCAGACGTGAGCCAATCATTGCAACGGGTACATTTTGACCTGCGTCAACATTCTTTGCACCACATACGATTGACACTATATCTTTACCAACGTCAACTTTACACAAGGACAAATTGTCAGCATGGGGATGTTTTTCGACAGCCAAAACCTTACCGACTATTACATCATCGAAGGAAGGGATATATTCCTCCAGCGACTCGACCTCAAGACCGCGCATTGTAAGCCTTTTGGCAAGCTCGTGCGGGTCCATATCCATAACAACAAACTCTTTTAACCATTCATAAGGAATTCTCAAGATGTTACCTCAGAATTGTGAAAGAAATCGTATATCATTATAATAAAATTGCCTTATATCGTCTATGCCGAACCTCAGCATTGCAATCCTTTCTACGCCCATACCAAAGGCAAATCCGGTAACCTCTTCAGGATCATAACCGACAATCCTGAATACCTCCGGGTGCACCATACCTGAACCAAGTATCTCAAGCCAACCTGTGTCTTTACAAACCCTGCAGCCGACACCCCCGCATATCACACACCCGATATCTACTTCAGCAGAAGGTTCAGTAAAAGGAAAATAGCTCGGCCTGAACCTTAAAAGCGTTTTGCTGCCGAACATCTCCTGAATAAAAATGCTCAATATGCCCTTTAAATCCGAAAACCTGATGTGTTTGTCTACCATGAGCCCTTCAACCTGGTGGAACATGGGTGTGTGTGAAACATCACTGTCACACCTGTACACAGCACCGGGTGCAATAATCTTGACCGGGGGCAGTTGAGATTCCATTGTCCTGATCTGAACAGGCGATGTGTGTGTTCTCAGCACAATACCGGGTTTAATATAAAAAGTGTCCTGCATATCCCTGGCCGGATGGTCTTTCGGGATGTTTAGAGCTTCAAAATTATAATAGTCGATCTCAATATCCGGGCCTTCGGCTACAGAAAATCCGAGTGATGAAAATACTTTTATGATTTCATCAAGCGTGTCCATTACAGGGTGTTTTTTACCGATAACAGGCCGTTTGCCGGGTACCGTAAAATCAATCCGGGATGCAAGGTCTCTTTTTCGTTTTTCTTCGGCTTCAAAATGTTCTTTTAACTCTTTTAACCTGTTTTCGGTCCATCCCTTGAGATCGTTTATCTCCCTGCCGAAGTTCTTCCTCTCGTCTTTATCAAGTGTCTTGATTTTATCTATTAATTCAATAAAAAGACCCTTTCTGCCTAAAAGGGAGATCCTTGCATTACTTAGATCATCAACAGTCTTTATGAAAGAGATTTCACTCTCAATTTTATTTTTAGATTCCTGTATGTCCATATTAAACCATATCCGGGTTATGTTTTATGAGCCACGGATTATAACCGGAAGTTCGAAACCCGAAATTATTTTGTTTATTATATTAATGGCAGTCTATTGAACCATTACTTGTCTAACTTTAGCCACAACATTCTCAAACCCGGTAGGATCATTAACAGCCATCTCCGCAAGAGACTTTCTGTTTAAAAAAATATTGGCCGCCTTCAACCCGTTGATAAACCTGCTATAAGGTATGCCATAGGATCTGCATGCAGCATTTATCCTTGTTATCCATAATGACCTGAAATCTCTCTTTCTCTGCCTTCTGTCCCGGTATGCATAGCTCAACGCTTTAAATACTGCACGTTTTGCCACGCTGTATGTTGTCCGCCTGCTCGCATTCATGCCTCTCGCGAGCTTCAAAATCTTTTTTCTTCTTCTTCTTGCTTTTACTCCTCTTTTTGCCCTGGGCATTTCTCTACACCTCTTTCATTATTATAAATAAGGTACTAACGATTTTATTCTCTTTATATCTGCGGGATGAACAGTATCAGACTGGGAAAGTCTTCTTTTCTCCTTTGGTGATTTAGAAGAAAGAAGATGGCTGTGGTATGCCTTGCCCCTTTTTATCTTCCCCTTTGCAGTTACCTTTACCCTTTTTGCCAATCCCCTGTGGGACTTAAGCTTTGGCATAATCAGCCTCCTTATAGTGGAGCAAATACCATCACGATATTCCTACCATCAAATTTTGGTTTTTGTTCAAGTTCGCCTACATCCTTTATCTCTTCTATTATTTTCTGGGCAAGCTTTTCTCCCATGTCTGTACGGAAGACTTCTCTCCCTTTAAACATGATTATAATCTTCACTTTGCATTCTTCACCCAGAAAATCTCTAATATGCTTAATCTTAAACATAAGGTCGTGTCCATCGATCTTCAGCCCCAATTTCATCTCTTTGAGCTGAACAACACTCTGTTTTTTCTTTGCTTCCTGCAACTTTTTTGCAATCTGGTATTTATATTTTCCATAATCCATAATCTTGCAAACAGGAGGAATTGTTTTCGGGGAAACCTCTACTAAGTCAAACCCTTGTTCTTTTGCCATCCTGAGCGCTTCAGACGTAAGGACAATACCAAGTTGCGTCCCGGCTTCGTCAATTAATCTTACTTCTTTTGCTTTTATCCGCTCGTTAATATTTATATCTTTTACACCACTATCTTTTCCTATAAAAGCTCACCTCCTGGAAATATTATCCTCTTTCACTCTCTTTACAAAATCTTCCAATTTTATATCTTTCAACTCACTGCCATCTCTTGCCCTTACGGTAATTGTATTTGATTCCATCTCTTTCTTGCCTGATATTACCATATAGGGAACTTTCTTTACTATAGCTTCCCGTATCTTTAATCCGAGCTTCTCATTCCTCGTATCAAGTTCCGCCCTTATATCCTGATCAATCAATGTTTCGTAAATCATCTTAACATAATCCGACTGTTCATCGGTAATATTCATTATTATTACCTGCACCGGAGAAAGCCATACAGGGAACTTGCCGCCATAATGCTCGATAAGCACACCGATAAATCTTTCAATAGCTCCAAGAATAACCCTGTGCAGCATAACAGGCCTTTTTCTCATGCCGTCGCTATCGACATAATGAAGGTCAAACCTCTCGGGCAAGGCAAAATCGCATTGAATCGTAGCACACTGCCATTTTCTTCCGATAGCATCCTTAAGTTTAACATCAATTTTAGGCCCGTAAAAAGCTCCGTCGCCCTCATTTATATCAAAAGGGATATTCTGTGCTTCCAGAACCTCCTTTAATATCGTTTCAGCCTTATTCCAGTCTTCCAAGGCACCAATGAACTTGTCAGGTCTTGTGCTTATCTCCATTTCATATTCAAAATTAAAGATTTTCATCGTGTCACGTATAAAGTTTATAATATTGAGTATTTCATTATGCAACTGATCCTGCCGCAGGAATATATGCGCATCATCCTGCGTAAATTCTCTTACTCTCATCAACCCATGCAATACCCCTGACTTCTCATGCCTCGATACAGTACCAAGCTCAAAATACCGGATCGGCAGATCCCTGTAGCTCCGTATGTCAGATTTATATACCATGATGTGTGCCAGGCAGTTCATGGGCTTGATCCCGTAATCAACATCATCTATCTTGGTAAAATACATATTTTCTCTGTAGTTTTCATAATGTCCCGACTTCTTCCACATATCCATCTTGAGTATGTGGGGCCCGTAAACAAATTGATAACCTCTTTTCAAATGTTCTTTTCTTTCAAAATCTTCAAGGAGGTACCGCAGCAATGCGCCATTGGGGTGATATATAACAAAACCGGCGCCCACCTCGTCGGATATACTGTAAAGGTCAAGCTCCTTCCCAAGTCTCCTGTGGTCTCTCTTTTTTATCTCCTCAAGAAATTGAAGATAATCCGCCAAAGACTTATCGTCCTGGAAGGCTGTCCCGTAAATCCTTGTAAGCATCTTGTTCTTTTCGTCGCCCCTCCAGTATGCACCGGCAAGGCTTAGAAGCTTAAAGGCCTTTATTTTCCCAGTTGACGGAAGATGAGGCCCCCTGCACAGGTCAATAAAATCATCCTGGGTATATATGCTCATTTCTTCGTCGTCAATGCCTTCGATAAGCTCCACTTTATATATTTCGCCCTGTTTCCTGAACATATCCAGGGCGTCTTCCTTCTTTATCATCCTTCTCTCGATGGGAACATCCTTTTTCGCAATTTCCTTCATACGTTCTTCGATCTTTATAAGATCTTCATCAATAAAACCCGGCCCATAATCAAAATCGTAATAAAACCCCGTGTCTATCGAGGGGCCAATGGCAACCTTCACATCAGGAAAAAGCTGCCTCACAGCCTGAGCCATCAGATGAGAAGTGCTGTGTCTTAATATCTCAAGCGCTTCTTTTTTTTCCTGTTCTTTTTCCGTTAAAATTTCTTTCATATCAGCACCATGAAAACATTAATCAAATCGAGAGATATTTGTAACATTTTGTCTTTTCCTTGTCAATTCTTATAGTTAAACTGAAGCAACAATTTTTTAGGCGCTTGAAAGGATAAGGGGATAGCGCTTTAAGACCTTTGCAAAACTCTAAAAATGCCGTCATACCGGTGAAAACCGGTATCCAGAAGTAATTAAATTTACTGAATGTTGCTCGCGCAAGCATGACATAAAAGAGTGATCCGGTATTTTTGCAAAAATCTCGATTCACACAGACAAACACATGGGGTTCTATGTTTGATACCGATTCAAATTCATAGATAGCACCCAGAGGGTACCCGGGCGCAGGCTTACTACCAAACAAGGTTATATTATTGAACGGAACTTAAGTACTCACAAATAAAATATCATATAATAACAATAGAATACGGAAATTTACTCGCTGGGTGCCCCACCAATACGGAACATTTTGTTAAACCTGTTAATATGTATAAGATATTGGTTTGCACTGTCAAGCACTATGCAATAATGTTACTTGCTACTTTAATCTCATCTCATAACATAGCGGAAGCTTATTGGTAAACGATCTACAACAACCAACCAGACAGCAAGCACTTAAGTTCAGATTGAAGGCAAATTGGTATGAAGCAAGGGGATACCCCTGGGAAAGGAACACTTTCCCCTGCCCGGATTGTGGCTTGAATCTCAGGAGAAAGTTTTAAAAGTGAAATAGTGCGGAACAAGGCAGGATAAGACTTTGCGGAGATTTGAGTAATTACATTCAATGTGAATGTAATTACGTCTGATAGGTTTTCGGGTCTTCGGTTATAGCTTGTCAACTCACCCATTGCCTCGTCCACATCATGTCCCTTATCTGTAAATTTCACTTGAAAATGATTGTCCAATTAAGGACAATATTAAAGACTTGTTATGAAACTTTATCTTTCTTCCCTTCAAATAATCTTCTTCGTTCTGATACAACTATTTTTAAACGGTTTTGCCTGCAATGCAGAAACACTCTCAGCAGACTTAAAAAGCAAAAACCTCTCTTTCCAGTATATCGATGCACATAACCATCTTTTAGGACAATCCCCCTCACGATCGGGCATGAATCACGATTATGAAGGTGCTGCAAAAACGGCCCTTTCGAGAATGGACGCTTTTGGTATTCAAACGGCAGTAATACTGCCGCACCCTTTTGCCTATGGCCAGCCCTTTTTCTATGACATTGGCGATTTCATCAGTACATTGAAAAAATATCCTGATCGATTTGCATTCATGGGAGGCGGGGGAACACTGAATGTTATCATTAACCGCTCTTTTCACGAGGGAAGGTTAACAGAGGAGATTCGGAAAGAATTCGAGGAAATAACAACAAAGATCATATCTTCGGGCGCTGTGGGGTTTGGAGAAATGTCGGCAGAGCATCTTTCTCTCGGCGACAGGCATCCTTACCAGAGCACGCCCCCGGATCACCCTCTTTTCTTTTTTCTCTCAGATATTGCGGCAAAACATGGGATGGTGATAGATATTCACATGGAGGCTGTTTCCAGGGAGATGGCTGTGCCCGCAAGATTAAAATCGTCGAATAATCCAAAGCTGCTCCGACCAAATATTGAGGCTTTTGAAAGACTTCTTGCCCATAATCGCAGCACAAAAATTATCTGGGCGCACGCAGGCTGGGACAACACAGGGGACAGGACTGTGTTGTTAATGTCGGAACTCCTTACAAAGCATCCAAACCTTTTTATGAGCATAAAAATCGGCAGGGACAGCCTACCTGGAAACAGGCCCATGGATGAAAATGGTTTAAAACCGGAATGGCTGGACTTTATCAGGAAATTCCCTGACCGTTTTATTATCGGGAGCGATGAATTCTTCTCCGCGCCTGGAATCGGTTACTCATCACCTTCAAGGCTCGAAGCTACTTTCCATTTTCTTTCTCTTCTTCCCCATGACCTGGCTTACAAAATAGGCTTCGAGAATCCGAACCGTATTTTCAGGCTGAAAAAGTAATCGCCGAAAGCGCTTCTCTTATTTTTGCATCTACAAGCTATAATGTTTGAAGGTTCTTAAAGATAAATCGTTAACATGTCAAAGAGATGATAACACAAGGATCAGTCAGGGACCACGGTTTGGGCGATTGGCTGCACCGCTTGTTTATGCCAATTCCTTTATTATATGCCTTGCCAGATTCTCATCTATTTCAACATGCCTCGGGACAGGCTGTTTTTTGCCGGTTTTAGGATTTCTATATAAATCATGCCGGTCACCGTGCCTTACGAGCACACACCCGGCAGCAGTGATTTTTTTTATCAGTTTCCTTTCTCTTCATACGTTCAAGGCAAGTTCTATGACTTCGTGATTTTCAGGTACATCTTCCATAGCCATAAGCATATAGGCATCTTTCATGTTTTTTTCGAGTTCTTCGAGGGTTTCTCCCTGGGTCATTATTTCTGGATGCTCAAGCAGTTTGCCAACCCAGAATTTTTCACCTTTCCAATAAATCATTTTCAACTTTGTTTTCATCGCCCACCTCCTTGCAGCCTCTTTTAATAAGAATACCATAAAGATATGAAGTATGTCCGTCTTTTATTTTCTGACAAAAGTTTTTAAAGCACTTCCTAATTTAATGAGTCTTATCTCCCTCTTTCGGCCGTCATCAATATACCAAAGCTTAATTTACTTTTTATAACATCCGGCAGAACATTAAGGTCTTTATTTTGATATTATGCCCAAAAAAGCCATTATAAAACGGCAACTATATATAACAATACATTAATCACTTATCTCCACGGCAAAGCCGGAGAATACCGGTTTAATCAAAGGTACATGACGGAAGAGCAACTTAACCATATCGGGGTTTACCAATGAGGTTCTATTTTTGAAATAGTATGACTTATCGGCAAATCCTGCCAACAGTATCTAATCATCTAAAAAATGATGTTATTACAGATACAAATCGTCTAAAAAATGATTGACAAATTTATGCATTTCATATTAAATGTTTGTGAAATAATTATCAAATGATTTAAAAAAGGAGTGATTTATGAAAGATGCGGTAATAGTTTCATGCGCGAGAACTGCAATAGGTCAATTCGGTCAGTCATTAAAAGATGTGCCTGTTGTAGAACTTGGCGGTATTGCAATTAAAGAAGCTGTAAAAAGGGCAGGAATCAGGCCGTCAAGGAACAAGGATAAGGAGTTTGCGCCTGATATTTTCGAAGGCAAAACAGAAACAGAACTGGAATCAAAATATTACGATTTTGACAGCAGCCTGAAAGAGGTAGAGATTGATGAAGTAATCATGGGCAATGTTCTTCAGGGAGGATTAGGCCAGAATTCCGGAAGACAGGCAAGCATACGCGGTGGAATGCCGAAAGAAACACCGGCATATACGCTCAACAAGGTATGCTCCTCCGGGTTAAGAACAATTATTAATGGTATACGGTCCATTGAATGTGGCGACAATGAAGTTGTGGTGGCCGGTGGAATGGAAAACATGAGCCTTGCACCATACGCTATGCCTTCTTTGCGTACCGGCGCCAGGATGTTTGACACAAAGGCAATCGACCTCATGGTTCTCGATGGTGTTTGGGAAATTTTCTACGGATATCACATGGGCATGACAGCAGAAAATATCGCTGAAAAATTCGGTATCACAAGGGAAGAGCAGGATACATTCAGTCTTGTAAGCCATCAGAGGGCAATGAAGGCCATTAAAGAAGGTCTGTTTAAAGATGAAATTGTCCCGGTTGTGATTCCTCAGAAAAAAGGCGACCCAATTATTTTCAGCACGGACGAAAGACCTATGGACACAACTCTGGAAAAAATGGCAAAGATTCCCACGGCATTTAAAAAAGGCGGAACAGTTACAGCAGGAAACGCGTCAGGCCTCAATGATGCAGCTTCGGCAGCAGTAATCATGTCCCGCGATAAGGCAAATGAACTGGGTATTAAACCTATGGCTAAAATGCTATCATGGGCAACCGGCGGTGTAGATCCTCAGTACATGGGGCTCGGACCCGTTCCCGCAGTGCGTAAAGCCTTAAAAAAAGCAGGCCTGACGCTTGATCAGATTGACCTTATCGAATTGAATGAAGCCTTTTCAGTCCAGGCACTCTCCTGCATGAGGGAACTGAAAGTTAACCCTGATAAATGCAACATGTTCGGAGGAGGCATCTCCCTTGGCCATCCCATCGGATGCACCGGCGCAAGACTTGTTACAACAGCACTATACCAGATGAGAAGGCTCGGGTTAAGGTATGGGCTTGTTTCTATGTGTATCGGCGGTGGCATGGGATTGGCTGCAATCTTCGAGTGCGAGAGGTAATGGCCATGGAATATAAAAACTTAATAATTGATATAAAAGATGGCATTGCAATTGTTAAGATAAACAGGCCAAAGGCTTTGAATGCCCTGAACTCTGAAACAGTGAATGAGATAAAACTGGCGGCAGAATCATTAAATGAAAATAGAGATATAAGAGTTGTTATTCTTACCGGCGAAGGAGATAAGGCGTTTATTGCAGGCGCTGACATCCTTGAGATGAAGCCTATGACTGCCCTGGAAGGCATGGCCTTTTCCCATAATGGCCATGAAGCTTTTTCCAAGCTGGAAAACATGAGTAAACCGGTTATTGCCGCTGTAAACGGATACGCCCTTGGCGGAGGATTTGAAGTAGCGCTTGCCTGTGATTTTATTTATGCTTCCGATAAAGCCAAAGTCGGTTTCCCTGAAACAACACTGGGGATATTCCCCGGTTTTGGAGGAACACAGAGAACGGCAAAACTTATCGGATTGGCAAAGACAAAGGAATTGATATTTACCGGTAAAACAATCTCGGCACAGGAAGCCTATGAATTGGGTCTTGTTAATAAAGTCGTTCCCCATGAGGAATTGATGAAGGAGGTAATGGCCCTTGCAGAAAAAATCAAAGCAAATGGGCCTATCTCTATCGGTCTTGCAAAGGAATGTATAAATAAGAGTTTATTCCTCGATATGGATTCGGCATTAATGCTGGAGGCAAAGGATTTTGGTCTGTGTTTCGGCACAAAAGACCAGAAAGAAGGCATGACAGCATTCGTTGAAAAGAGAAAAGCCACCTTTACAGGTGAATAATACAATAATAATAAGGAGGATACTGTGAAGATAGTTGTATGTATAAAACAGGTTCCTGATACAGAAGCTGAAATCAAGTGGGATATACCGAAGGGGACACTCAAGAGAGACAGCATTGATACAATACCAAACCCCTTTGACGAATTTGCCTTTGAAGAAGCGTTACTCACAAGGGAAAACTATGATGGAGACATCGTGGCTATCAGCATGGGTCCGGAAAAGGCAAATGATGTACTGAGGAATGCCCTTGCATTAACTGCAAACGAAGTATATCGCCTTACCGATGACGCATTTGCAGGCTCCGACACGTTCGGAACTGCCTCGGTGCTTGCTGCCGGAATCAAGAAGATTGGAGACGTGGATCTCATCTTCTGCGGAAAACAGTCCACTGACGGGAGTACCGGTGTTGTAGGCGCAGAGATAGCTTCTATCCTCGGATATAGCCCTCTGACATATGTTTCTAAAATACGTCAGATTGATGCAGCAAATAAAAAAATAGTCGTTGAAAGGGTAATTGAAGGCGGCACTGAAGTCGTAGAGGCAAAATTGCCGGCCGTTGTCTCTGTTATCAAAGGGATTAACGAGCCTCGGCT
Source organism: Pseudomonadota bacterium (assembly GCA_026388255.1). Taxonomy (NCBI): domain Bacteria; kingdom Pseudomonadati; phylum Pseudomonadota; species Pseudomonadota bacterium. The sequence goes on from JAPLKC010000083.1 coordinate 23,509, forward strand.
CCCGAATCTTATGGGCATCAGAAAGGCTGCGAAGATTGAGATACCTCAGTGGAATGCAGATGACTTAGGTATTGATAAAGGCAAAGTCGGAACAGCAGGTTCCTCTACAAAGGTTGTGGAGATCACCGTACCGCCTCCAAGGGGAGCAGGAGAAATCCTTAAGGGTGAGATCGAAGACGTCGCTAACATCGTGACCGACAAACTAATTGACATGAAAGTCATAAAATAACCTGGAGGAGGAAAGACAATGGCTAACGATGTATGGGTATACATAGAACATAAAGACGGTGGCATAGCACCGTTGTCATTTGAGTTACTGGGCATCGGAAAGGCAATGGCCAATGATCTGGGCTCAAACGTGTGCGCCTTCGCAATTGGCGAAAACGTTGATAATATTGCCAAGGAAGCATTCTTTTATGGCGCCTCAAAGGTGTTCGCTGTTGAAGGCGAGGTTTTCAAAGGTTTCAGGTCAGAGGCTTATGCAAAGGTGGTAACCTTTCTGCTTGATAAATATAAACCGGAAGCTGCTCTCTTCAGGGCAACAACACAGGGTACGGATGTTGCAGCAGCAAGTGCAGCACAGCTTGGAATGGGTCTTTGCACAGATAGTATTGATCTTAAGGTAGAAGGCGGTCAGGTAAAAATGACCAGAGCAGCCTTTGGCGGTAACTATTCAGTTACAGTTGTAAATGAAAAGGCAAAACCGCAGATTGTTACAGTAAGACCAAAAGCATTTGCAATGCCGGAAAAAGATGATTCAAAGTCCGGTGAAGTAGTTAAAGAAGCCTTTTCTGTTGAAGAAAGTGATTTAAATACCAAAATCCTTGAGTTTAATAAGTCCGAAGTTGCGATAAACCTTGTTGAGGCAGATATTATCGTATCCGGAGGCAGGGGTCTCGGGAATGAAGATGGATTTAAAATTATTAAAGAACTTGCAGCTATGATCGGCGGAGCGGTAGGGGCATCCCGCGCAGCCGTCGACTCAGGCTGGATATCCCAGGAACAGCAGGTCGGACAGACAGGCAAGACAGTAAAACCAAAAATATATATCGCCTGCGGTATCTCAGGTGCTATCCAGCACCTTGCAGGCATGAGAACAGCAGACTGTATAGTGGCAATCAATAAAGATCCGGAAGCGCCTATTTTTAAAAATGCAACATATGGAATTGTAGGCGACTATAAGCAGGTTGTACCAAAGCTGATAGAAAAATTCAAAGTTAAATTGAATAAGTAATAAAACTGTTAAATGAAATAAAAAAGGGAGCATGCCAGCTCCCTTTTTTATTTCTTATTTATTCGTCCTGTCAGATCAATTTGCATTCCCTAAGGTTTGAGTGTATCTTATACCGTAAATATTATGAAGGCGATTGAATACTGTATCGACTGCCTCAGTAGGCTTGCAGAAAAAACCTTACAACTATCATATGGTTATAATAGGAACACTTATTCACATTGCTGCGCTATAATCGAAAAACTGTTTAAAGAGGGAAAATCTCCACCCGGAATTGCGAACGAAATACTTAGATACATTAAAAATGCAACAGGTGTTTATGATCCCTATGTTTTTTTAAAAGAGAAGGAGCTGAGGTTAGCAAGGAAGGCTTTTGAACAATTGGCAGACAGGTTTTCCGATTCTTTGGAAGGTGTAATTAAATTGTCAGCCCTGGGAAATTCTCTGGACTTTTTTACAGACGATGCATGTGGTTTTGACATGAAGGGATTTATTTTTTCCGGTGATATGGATAAAATTGAAAATGAGATTTATATTAAAGGAAAAGATGTTTTGATACTTGGTGACAATGTTGGTGATTTTGTTTTTGACATACCCCTTGCAGAATTTCTTGAAAGCATGGGGAAACACGTATACTACGCTGTAAAAGAACATCCTGTGCAAAATGATCTGTCAATGCCGGATGCCTTAAAGTTTGAATTTGTAAAATTGTTCGATAATATTATATCTACTTGCACTGATGAAGTAGGTATTAGACTCGAGGAGATGAAAGGAAAGTTAAAAGATTTGTGGGAGACAGACGCAGTGGTAATTGCCAAAGGCATGGGTAACTATGAAACGATCTCGGAGTATCAGTCTGAAAGATCTGTTATTCATATTATGAAAGTAAAATGTCCTGCCGTTTCTAAGGCAGCGGGGTATAAAAAAGGAACATATGTAGCAAAATTGTGCTGATCTTAAACTGATATTCTTAAAAAAGATAAAAAGATGTGTTTACGATTAGCAATTAACAATCTAAAATTGATTTGCAAAACAAATCATAATAGGTGGTGACAGGTATGGCAAGAAAAAAAGATTATTATGAAACCCTTGGAGTTGCAAAAACAGCATCGGAAGAGGAAATGAAGAAGGCATACAGAAAACTTGCCCTGAAATACCATCCGGATAGAAATCCTGGGGACAAACCCGCTGAGGAAAAATTTAAGGAGATCAGTGAGGCCTATGCAGTATTAAGTGATCCGAAGAAGAGGAACCAGTACGATACTCTTGGTATGGGCGGTTTTCAACAAAGCCATTCAGAAGAGGACATTTTCAGGGAATTTAACATGGGGGATCTGTTTAAGGACTTGGGTTTCGGGGGCGGAGATATCTTCAGTACCATCTTTGGTAAGCAGGGAGGCAGGGGTGGAAGACAGAGGTCACAGACGCGGGACTTTGGCGACTACATCACCAGAGAACGTGAGCCGTCAACAAATTTAGATCTCAACTATGAACTGGAAATCCCTTTTATGGATGCAATACATGGAAGCGAAAAAAGGATTTCCTTCACAACCCAGCACGGCTCAGAAGATGTAAACGTAAAGGTCCCGAAAGGCATCTCTACGGGCAAGAAATTAAGACTTCAAGGCAAGGGTGGCACAGACCCCTATACAGGTAGAAAGGGGGACCTTTACGTCACAATAAAAGTCGGGGAACATCCTGTGTTCAAAAGATCCGGCGAAGATCTCTATGTAACAAAAGAAATAAAACTTACCGATGCATTACTCGGTACCAGCATTGAGGTTCCTTCAATTAACGGTCCCAAGCGTGTAACAATCCCGCCGGGGGTGCAAAGCCATTCAAAGGTACGGCTTAAAGGTCTTGGTGTGCCGGATTTAAAAAAAGACAGCGCAGGGGATCAGTATGTGGAAGTAATCATCAATATACCAAAAAAACTGACTGACAAACAGAAATCTCTTTTTGAAGAACTGAAAAAGGAAGGAATTTAATGCTGCCGAGGAGGCATATCCTTGATGTAATAGAGTTTGTAAAAGATGAAGATGATATTCTCGCCATGTCGACAATCACCCTTGCTATAGATGCAGTAAAGTACATGGAACCGAAATCCAGGAGGGACCACCTTGTTGAAGCACTGGAGTTAAACGAATTTATCTGTTTTATGTTTCCTCTCAAGAGGCCGCAAAACAGGTCGTTGTTGTTTCATGTCGTATCTGATTTACTTGGTTTACTTCTGTACGGAGTACCGAAAAAAAGTAAACAGGCTCTTGAAAATCTGGAATCAATCAACTACTCTGAAAAAAATATGGAGGCTTACCCTGTTATAGAAGTATGGGATGCCATGAAAGACAATGTTTACTCAAAAAAACACGGGGCAATAAGCATAATAGATGGTTTTGTAAAAAAAATAAGGGTCGAGATGGATATTGCTGAGCGCTATCCTTTTGTAGAAGATATTTTTGATAAATCAAAGGAATATATTTCAGAATGGCTTCCGGCTCTCTCAAGATATTATGATAAACGTACCAAAACAATTAAGAGTACATACGATAAATGGTGGTCTGTGTGGCTTTGTGATGAAAGAAAGGATATTATGCTGTCAGGAATGATAGACAGACTCTACGTACAGGCAGAAACAGAGTATGGCGTTACTATCGATAAGGAAAGCATCTTCTCATCAATCAGTCTTGACAAGGACGCAAATAGAAAAGAAAATGAGCGGTTTTCAGCGCTATACAAAAAAGGTATAAATTTATTGTTAAAAATTTAGCAAGCGGTATTGACAAAAAGGCCTTTATATCCTTATATTATGTTTAGCAATCATTCGTGGCAATTGCCAAAAATCAAATTTTACGAAGGGAGTGTGATACAATGAAGATTAGACCATTGCAAGACAGGGTCCTTATAAAGAGGATCGAAGAAGAGGAAAAGACAAAAGGGGGTATTATAATCCCGGATGCAGCAAAAGAGAAGCCTCAGGAAGGTAAGGTTATAGCTGTAGGCGACGGCAAAACACTGGAGAACGGCACAAAGGCCCCTCTGACAGTAAAGGTTGGCGACAAGATACTTTTCGGCAAATACTCAGGCACAGAAATTAAAGTCGATGGCGAAGAACATCTGATATTAAGAGAAGATGATATCCTCGCAATTGAAGAAGATTAAGAAAGGAGAAATAGGATGGCAAAAGAGATAAGATACGATCAGGCTGTAAGAGAGTCGCTTTTAAAGGGTGTTAATACCCTTGCAGATGCAGTAAGGGTGACCCTTGGACCTAAGGGCAGGAATGTAATACTGGACAGGTCTTTCGGGTCCCCGACAGTTACAAAAGATGGCGTTACCGTTGCAAAAGAGATTGAGCTTGAAGACAAATTTGAGAATATGGGCGCCCAGATGGTAAAAGAAGTTGCAAGCAAGACAAGCGATGTAGCAGGCGACGGTACAACTACCGCAACTGTCCTTGCCCAGGCAATATACCGGGAAGGAGCAAAACTTGTCGCTGCAGGCCATAACCCGATGGAGTTGAAAAGAGGCATTGAAAAGGCTGTTGCAGTAATCATTGAAGAACTGAAAAAAATCTCCAAGCCTACCCAGGACCAGAAAGAGATTGCTCAGGTAGGAACAATATCGGCGAATAACGATGTGGAGATCGGTAAGATCATAGCTGAGGCTATGGAAAAGGTTGGAAAAGAAGGGGTTATCACAGTAGAAGAAGCAAAGGGAATGGAGACCACCCTTGAAATCGTTGAAGGTATGCAGTTTGATAAAGGCTATATCTCCCCGTATTTTGTAACAAACCCCGAAAAGATGGAAGTTGTTATGGATGATCCGGCGATCCTTATTAACGAGAAGAAAATAAGCTCTATGAAGGATCTTCTTCCTATCCTTGAACAGGTTGCAAAGATGGGAAAACCTCTTATGATTATCTCCGAAGACATTGAGGGCGAAGCATTGGCAACACTGGTTGTGAACAAACTGAGAGGCACTTTAAAAGTTGTTGCTGTTAAAGCCCCTGGTTTTGGCGACAGGAGAAAGGCAATGCTTGAAGATATCGCAATTCTTACCGGTGGACAAATGATTTCGGAAGAACTCGGGATCAAGCTTGAAACCATTTCTCTAAAAGACCTCGGTTCTGCAAAGCGGATAGTTATCGATAAGGATAACACGACAATAGTGGACGGTGCAGGCGACAGGAAAGAGATCGAGGGAAGGGTAAAACAGATAAGAGCTCAAATTGAAGAGACAACCTCCGACTATGACAGGGAAAAGCTCCAGGAAAGGCTGGCAAAGATTGTCGGCGGAGTGGCTATTATCAATGTTGGAGCTGCAACAGAAACAGAGATGAAAGAAAAGAAAGCCCGCGTAGAAGATGCCCTTCATGCAACAAAAGCGGCAGTAGAAGAAGGTATTGTACCGGGCGGTGGCGTTGCATTCCTAAGATGCATCCCGAAACTTGACAAACTTAAAGTTGAAGAAGGGGCGCAGGAGCTTGGCGTAAAAATCATAAAGAAGGCCCTTGAAGAACCGTTAAGATGGATTGCAAACAACGCAGGTCATGACGGCTCGATTATAATCGAGAAAGTAAAAAATGGTAAGGGTAGCTTTGGCTTTGATGCAGCCAAGGAAATCTTTGTTGACGATATGATGGCAGTCGGTATTATCGACCCGACAAAAGTGGCAAGATCAGCACTGCAGAATGCTGCATCAGTCGCATCTCTGATGCTCACAACCGATGCAATGATTGCCGAAAGACCCAAAGACAAAGGCTCGATGCCTATGATGCCTCCGGGCGGCATGGGCGGCATGGGCGGCATGGGCGACATGTATTAAAAAATGTGAGGGGACTTCTTCAAGTCCCCTCTTTTTTTAGCATTTTTTTAAGTAAGCTTATTTTTCCGCGTGATACTTGAATGAGATGCTGAGTCTTATACGGTAATTTGTTACCTTACCATTTTCTACTGTCACATCCTGCTTGATTACCTCTGCAATACGTAAATCTTCAAGTGATTTCCCGGTAGTTTCAACGGCGATCTTTGCAGCATCTTCCCACGATTTTGGGCTTACCCCTACTATCTCAATGATTTTATACACGCTCCCAGCCATATCACCCTCCTTGATTTATTTTAACAGCATTTATAAAATTAATAATAGCATGGCTATGTGATATGTCAAGCAGTAATCTCCGAGAGTTTCCGGGAAATGTCCAAAACTTAAGCTTGCAGGCATACTTCGCCTGCCCTGCCTTCTATTTGCCCGTATACAGCTTCACATACTGGGATGTTTTTATTGTTTTTCAACTCAACTGCAATATCTATGATCCTTTTATATGTATAGCCAAGTTCAAGTGTTTCTTCGATAAACATTTCAAGGAGACGCGACCACTTTTTTCCTTCCAGTTCCGTATGAACGGTAAGAATGTTCAGACCTTCTGTCAGGGCATTCAAGTAGAATTTACCAAGAGATATGATTTCAGTGCCTGCAATGCCTACGACCTCGTCAAGGGTCGGGAGTGTGGTTGGAATTTCAAGAATCCCAAAAGATTTTCTGCCCATTTCCGGAAAAAATGGCGATGTTCCCCGGACATTACTTGTATAAACAAAATTATTTTCTTCAAAAAAACGCAATGCATGGGGGTTTGTCATCCATCCCGGTGCTGCAAAAGACTGCGGATCCCTATTTATTATCTCCTGATATGTGGTAGAAGCCTTTTGTAACTCTTCCCAAGTTTTTTCTTTGTTGAGATACTTTATGTGATCATGCCAGTAAACATGGTCATGGCCATGAATACCCAATTCATGGCCTTCATCCATGATTTTATGAAGTAGATATATATTTTTTCTCGCTATCTCTGGTCCGGGCAGCAACAAGCCATAAAGAAGTGTCTTTATCCCGTAAGTGCTTACAACACCTACTCTACCTGCCTTTTTCAGAAACCCTTTTCTTGTGAACACCCTCTTTATTGTCCAGCCTGTATGGTCTTTACCCATAGGGACAAAAAAACTTGCATGAATGTTATATTTTTTAAAAATAGCCAGTAAAGCCGGCACACCTTTTCTCATGCCAGCATAAGTGTCTACATCAACCTTTATCCCTATCAGTTTATTCAAGCTTCATCTCCTCTTGAGAAATTCGGCAAAATTGAGCCGTGCAAAGCCAGGCCTTGTAACAGTCTTCCAAGTTTGTCGTATTTTATAGCAATAAATCTTCTCATATTATAAAATGTCAGACAACTAAAAATTTAATTATGCTATACTTTCTCTATAAAGGGTTTTAAAAGTTTCAAGAGCACCAAGTTCAAAAATATGGATAAAGCGCCGATTAAACTAAGGAGACTTTTATGAAATATTTTGTTTTTGGCATCATAACTGTAATGTTTATCTTGCTGTCTGATATGAGTGTTTTTGCCCAGACAAAGGGAGGGGGCTGGCAGTTGTATTATGCCGATGAATCTGGCAGGTATTACTATGATAAAGGAAGTATTGAGTCGCCCCAGAAAGGCGTTCTCAAGGTATGGCAAAGGATTACTGAAACAATAAGGGCAGGAGAAGAACAGGATAATTTCAAGATACAACTTCAGCTCAATTGCCGGGGAAAAACCTACGAGGTATTATCCTATATTGAGTATGACGGCACAGGCGAGAAAACACTGAATGCTCAGGAATATAAAGAAAAACGACCAAAAATCAGTCTTACACTTGGATCACGGATGGGAGTGCTATTCGAAAACATTTGTCCATAAGAGATGGGGATTGTTTCAGCTTGTCTGCTTTTCCGACAAACAAACAACCGAGAGTATTGTTCGTGCAAAAGTTTTTTATAAACCATTCCTGCGCATATGCACAGGAATGGTTTGCTTATCTACCTACCCACCCTTTTTTTCTACGTTTTCAATCATCAGTTTTGAAATAGCATGGGCAAAGGCAGTCGGGTCTTTGGGCCTTGAACCTTCCAATATAAGCGCCTGATCATAGAGAAGTCCTATGTATTTCTGGAGGGTATTATCTGTTTTATCCTTTTCAAAGAGGTCGTTTATTGCCGTCAGGACATGATGTTCCGGATTTATTTCAAGCACCGGTTTCCTTTCAGGTACATCCTGACCCATTGATTTCAATATATTTTCCATCTGCGGGTCTATATCGCCCTCATCTGCAACCAGACAACAGGCAGAGTCTGTGAGCCTTCCGGAGAACCTGACATCTTTCACATCGTCCTTCAAGGCATCTTTAATAAAATCTATGAGCTTATCATATTTCTTTTTTGTTAATTCTTTCTCCTTCTTCTTTGTCTTGTCGAGGTCTATGTCTCCTTTAACAACAGACTTCAGCATCTTTCCTTTGTATTCAAATACGCTGAAGATGAAATCATCTATATCATCCAGAAATACAAGCACCTCATATTCCTTCTCTTTAAAGGCTTCAAGATATGGTGATTTAAGCGCCTCGCCGGGCGTCGTCCCTGTTATATAGTAAATTTCATTCTGGCCTTCCTTCAGATCATTTAAATAATCCTGAAAAGACCTCAATCTGCCTTCCGGCGCACTTGTTGACGGAAAAAGGAGCAGATCGGCAACGGCTTCTCTCTTTGCAAAATCATAATGGATGCCCTCCTTTAAAACCCTGCCAAATTCCTTATAGAACACAAGGTAATTATCGTATTCATCCTTTTTCATATCGCTTAATACATCAAGAACCTTCTTTGTAATATTTGTCTTAATGATATCAATCTGCCTGTTGTTCTGGAGCATCTCCCTGGAAATATTCAATGGAAGATCGGAAGAATCTACTACGCCCTTCACAAACCTCAGGTAAGGAGGTATCAGTTCTTCGCAATGCTCCATTATCTGCACCCTTTTGACATACAGCATCGGGCCCATTTGAAAGTCTTTATAGAGAATGTTAAAGGGTGACTTCGCAGGTATAAAAAGTAGTGTACTGAACTCGGATACACCTTCGGCTCTGTAATGGATCACATTTGCCGGCTTTGAAGGATCATGAGAAAGGTGCTTGTAAAATTCAGCATACTCTTCTTCGGTAACTGCCGATTTATCTTTAAGCCATAGGGCTTTCATCGAGTTGAGAGTCTCTTCCTCTTTGACCTTATACTTTTCCCCTTTCTTGAGTTCACTTTCCTTCTCATGCTCGACATCCATAACGATGGGGTGGCCGATAAAATCAGAATACCGTTTAACAACACCACGTATCTCCCAGCTCTGGAAATATTTTTCTTCTTCTTTCGTCAGGTGGAGAATCACTTCTGTGCCTTTCTGTTCTTTTTCAATCTCTTCAATGGTAAACGTGCCGTCACCCGTTGACTCCCATTTGACGCCTTTTTTATCCTTTGTCCCTGCCTTCCTTGAGATAACACTAACCTTATCGGCAACCATGAAAGATGAGTAGAAGCCTACGCCGAACTGGCCTATGAGTTCCGGATTGTCCTTTAGTTCTTTGCTTTGCAGGGCTTCGAGAAATTCTTTTGTCCCTGAATGGGCTATTGTTCCAAGGGCCAGGATTATTTCATCTTTTGTCATTCCAATACCATTATCACTCACTGTTAATGTCCGGGTTTCTTTATCAGGGATAATTTTGATCTTCCAATTACTTTCGCTTTCAAGGATATCACCGTTTGTCAGTGATTCGTACTGGGCTCGGTCTATTGCATCCGATGCATTGGAAATAAGCTCACGTAAAAAGACTTCCTTGTGTGAATAAAGAGAATGGATCATCAGGTCGAGTAATTGCTTTACTTCTGTTTTAAACTCCAATTTTTCAACAGTCATATTTTTCACCTCTATTTTTTACATATATTTAACTACTCATAAACAGCGCAGGCTTTTTTATCTTTCATTATGATAAAAGTATTTGAATTTTTAAAACTGTTTTAATATAAAATGTAAGACATGTTTCCCTATAAATCAACCATCCAGAATCCCTCTGAGCTTTTGTGAGAGTTGATCAATACCGAAGGGTTTCTGAATGAAGGCATGACAGCCGCATTCCATTATCTTTGTCGTCAAGTCGTTCATGCTATAACCACTTGATAATATAATCTTTGTATCTGAATTCATTGCCCTCAGAACATCGAATATCTCCCCACCGTTCATCTCAGGCATGATCATGTCCAGAATTACAACATCAATGTGTGCGCCTTGTTTTTCATAGATATCTATAGCCTCCTGTCCGCTTCTTGCAACAAGCACCTTATAGCCCAGCGTTTCAAGTATCTGCTTGCTTACATCAATTATTATATCTTCATCATCCACAAGTAGAACAGTTTCGTTTCCATTTAAAATTTGTTGCACAACAGCCTTTTCTTCTGTAATATTTTTCATTGTGGCAGGCAAATAAATGTTAAACGTAGTGCCATAACCCTTTTCGCTGTATACATCGATAATGCCCCCGTGACCTTTGACTATGCCGTAAACCGTTGCAAGACCCAGACCTGTTCCCCGGCCCATTTCTTTGGTTGTAAAAAAAGGCTCGAAAATACGTTGCCTGGTATTTTCATCCATGCCAATGCCTGTATCAGTCACGGTTATTTTTACATAATTTCCGGGTTTTATAGAAAAAGATGTTACATAGTGTTCGTCGAGAACTATATTTTCTGTTTCAAGATAGATTGTACCACCTCCCGGCATTGCCTGCCATGCATTAACATAGAGGTTGATAAGTATTTGTTCAATTTGTCCTTGATCAGCTTCAACAACCCAAAGGTCTTTCCAAAATTTTTTCTCGATGATAATCTCTTTTCGTGTTCTATTGAACATAGCGGAAGTTCTTTCCAGTATTTCGTTTATTGCGACAGGCTTAATCTCGTATCTCCCGCTTCTGGCAAATCCAAGCAGTTGTTTTGTAAGAGCTGCGCCGCTCTGTACCTGTTGCTCAATACTTCTCAACTTTTCATACTCCGGATGAGAAATATCTTTATTGAGGAGCATCAGAGATGCACACCCCTGTATACCCATCAGCAGGTTGTTGAAATCATGGGCTATGCCGCCTGCAAGGGTACCGATAGCCTCCATTTTTTGCGCCTGGCACAGCTCGGCTTCAAGCTTTTTTCTGTTGCTTATGTCTTCCAGAACCCCTTCGCAGTATAATGGCTTGCCTCCATTATCCCGCACTATCTGCGCATTTATAGACAACCAGATTAAGCTTCCGTCTCTTCGGCGGATTTGAGTTTCCTGATTTCTCACCTCTCCTTTTTCGAAGATATTACGGGAAAATATATGCCGGTCTGCCGGGTCCGGATGTATCTGTTCCCAGACATCTGCCACATTACTTACAAGTTCTTCCTGAGAATCATACCCAAGTACACGTGCAAATGCAGGATTTGCACTTATCAGATGTCCGTCAAGCTTAGCCTGGAATATGCCCTCCAGGGCGCCTTCAAATATCTTTCTGTATTTTTCCTCTGCTCTTCTGAGCGCATCTTCGGCAAGTTTCTGGTTTGTAATATCCGTTATTGTGCATACAAAACAGTCTACATTTTCATCATTATCTTTCATTGAGGAACTGTTTATAAGTACAGGCACATGCCTTCCATCCCTTGTCTGGAGAAGAATTTCATAATTTCTCGCTTCACCCTTTTCGATAAGCCTTATCATCCTTACCCCTTCAAGAGAATCAATATATCCAAATCCAAAAACCATCTCGATGTTGCTACCGATAAGTTCGTTTTCGCTATATCCCAAAAGATCGATTGTTCCTTTATTTACCGTTTTTATTTTCATATCAGGATCAATTACAATCAAGGCATCGATCATTGTACTCATGATATTATCAGCATATGCCTTAGAGACGGTAGTTTTCTGAAGCTCTTCGGCCATCATGTTGAAAGAATTGGCAAGCAGACTCAGTTCGTCTTTCGGTCGAGCCTGTATCCTGTATGTCAGATCTCCCTTTCCTATTGTTTCTGTCCCGTTAATAATCTCCTTAATTGGCCTGACGAAATGTTTAATTGAAATATAAAGGATTATGCCAAGGATTACCAAAGATGCTGCCAATAATAGCAAGAATGAAAAAATACTTTCACTTTTTCTTTCAATAAAATCTCTCACAGGATAACCGGGCCAAAATGACCATTGACCGGAGTTCAGGTAATTAACAGGGATAATATAAAAAAATAGAACATTGACCACCAGGTATGAGGCAAAAATATAAAAATATATCTTCCGGAAAAGATGCATCTATTTTTTTCTCCAAGCGGCAACAGCCTTTATAACTGCAGTTTTTGTCTTATATTTATTGATAAAAATTACTTTTGACATATTTGCTCCTGAAAAAAAGCCTTTCAGCATTACTTGCAGCATTCGATATATTTAATTGCCAAAAACCGGTTTTGTTTAGACATTATAATACATTTATTGATATGGTTTATCAATAAATGCGTTTATCATCAACTCTGTTAGTGTTATAATAAAAGACCTCTGTTATGGATCGTATACCTAAAAAACTTTTACATATTCTGATAGCGATATCGCTTGTCATCGTAATAGGAACAGTCGGTTTTAAAATAATAGGCGGTCAAAAAACAACTCTTCTTGATGCACTATATATGACTGTGATCACAATCTCTACGGTAGGATACGGAGATGTGATAGGACTTGACGATAAGCCGCTCGGCAAATTGTTTGCGATTGTATTCATATTCCTTGGTGCCGGTACGGTTGCCTATCTTCTTACAGCACTTGCTGCTTACATCATAGAAGGCGAGTTAAAAAGGGTTTTCAGGAGGAGAAGCATGGATAAAAGGATAGCAAAGCTTAAAAACCACTATATAGTGTGTGGCGTCGGCTTAGTAGGGTTTTATATTGTACATGAACTCTATCATACAAGGAGACACCTGGTTGCAATAGATATGGATGAGACAAAGATGGATGAATTAAAAAGCCACAATATGAATATTGACGTAATCACAGGAGATGCAACAGAAAATGATGTGCTTGAAAGGGCAATGATCCAAAAAGCAAAGGGGCTTTTTGCCACGGCAACCTCAGATAATGATAATATCGTCATTGTCCTCACAGCAAAACAACTGAACCCGAATTTAAAAATTATCTCACGCTGTACAGATACGAAAAATGTGGACAAATTAAAAAGGGCCGGAGCAGATACAGTTGTCGCCCTTAATTATATAGGCGGATTGAGAATGGCCTCTGAAATGATCAGGCCGCATGTAACATCTTTCCTCGACAAGATGTTAAGGGACAAAGACTCGCATCTAAGGGTGGAAGAGGTACATATACCGAAACATTCGCCTTATGCAGGGATGCCTTTGGAAGAGATAGACTTCAGAAGCATGGGGAATATACTGCTCATTGCAGTAAGAAAGGTTGATGGCGATTGGATTTATAATCCACATCCGAAAAGTATCATTGAAAAGGAAATGAGCTTCATTATATTGGCTACAGCCGAGGAGAGAGAGATTCTTCAGGCACTCGTATCCGAGGAACCAAATCAATCAACGCTTAACCTTTAGCATAATGGAGTGCAATGCCGGTTGGTTATTGTGACAAGACGCTTCCGGCGGTGTATTGATTGCCCTGTTCCATCATAAAAAAAGGCGCATGATTTGAAGTGAAAAATTGCGGTTGTCTGCGCATAATTGACTGAACTGCAGGATCTCTTTTAAACTCTCTATCAAGGAATTCCCGTACCTGTCGCCTCCCCCATCCTTCAGGATGTCTGAAATCAGTATAGAGCGACAGATCTCCTTCATAAAAGGCAACAGTATCAACTTCTCTTACCTCAGGACTGTTCACCGGGAGATTGAATACAGCAAGGTTTAAGAAATCAATATAATCGCTATGGGCGGCAACGAAAGAAAGGGTATTTCTTGCCTCCTCTATCGTTTCAGACGGAGTTCCAAAAAGGAGGTAGATATATGTGGAAATACCTGCTTCCTTTATTGCTTTAAGTGCTTTAGAAGCAGTTTTTACATCACAGCCTTTATTCATGTAGTCAAGCACGCGTTGATCGCCTGATTCAAGGCCGAGCTTCAACATTACACAACCTGAATCTTTAAGCGCCCGGCAAAAATCAGTATCTGTAAAGCAGTCAACCACCCTTGCGAAGCCATACCATGGAGCCCCGGGAGGACGTTCAACGATTTTTCTCATCATCACCGGACTAATTGCATTATCAGTAAGGTGAATCAAAACCGGACTAAATTGCCTGACAAGATAAGACAAGTCATCGATCACCGAATCAGGCCGGATTTGTGCATATATGTTTCCTTCCGCTTTTTCCGGGCAGAAGGAACATTGACTCCAGTAGCATCCTGTTGATGTGCTGAATGGTAAAATAAACCCTGGGGAGAGATAGTCTTTTACAGGAAGCAAGTCGTAAGATGGCCTGTAATCTCCTTTTTTCAATGCCTTCTTGCCGAAGATTTCAAGAAGTGGTATTTCCCCCGGCCCGGAAATACAATGGTCCAAAATACCTCCGAAGGGATTCTTCCACCCCGGATTTCTCATCCAGGAGGTGATAAGACCTCCGCCTCCAATCAACTTTACATGAGGAAACTCGCGTTTTAAAAAACCGATCATAGCAAAAGCAGTCAATGCCTGGCTGAGATAATTGATTGAAAAGCCTGCGGTTCCTATGCGCTCGCTTTTAACAAGCTCGGGCAAGCGCGTTGAAAAATATGGAAAAAAGGGATTTTCTTCAGGGTGTTCCGCTGCATACATCAGGTTGCTGCTTTTTAGAGGGGATAGGTTCGGATGATAATAATCGGCAAGACTCAACCGCGTCCCGCTTCCGGCAGAGGCGTATTCCAGTATACGGTTTACATCCATAGCGGCCCGCTTGTACCGGTCAATATTCCTATAGATATCCCGGCCTTTAAGGGCATCGAGGTTGTGAGAGAGGTGGCGGAAAGCACGACGGGTCCATGTATCAGCCGGTTCCGGGGCATTATTTAAAAGATAGCATATGCCTTCTATATTTGCATCAATTATATGATGCCTGATATTGGCGGCACGGAGCGCTCCTGAAAGTTTCCCAATACCTGCAGGGGGCTCACTGGGCTTAACGATAGGCGGATTTATCAGAATCACTTTTTGTATGTTTCACTGAATATTTTCCAGAGACAGGTAAATATTCTGTATTTGTATAGTTCATAACAATGGCCTTTTCATCAATCATCCGGAGAACCAAAGCAAAAAAGTTCATGGTCTTTTGATCTCCTGTGGGAGGCACTCAAATAGCCGAGGTATAGCTGCTTTTGAAATAAACCATTAGCGCTGCCAACACATTATTTTACCGTGTTACCATTAATTTTTGTTAACATTTCTGCCAGATTTGTAAAATGCTTCCTTTCCTCTTCAATAATGCTGTCTATGGCACCATGATGCCTCTCCGACAGGAATTGTCTTGTCTCCTGATAATACAAAATCGAATCCAATTCCCGCTGCATGGCAAAACTGATAGCAGACGATATATCGCCCGTATCCGATAATTGCTGATTTGCTGCATCTTTTGTGAAAACAGCCTTGTTGTCTATGTAGTCCCGCAAATTTGCAATGTATTCCCCTTGAAAGCTTTCAGGGGGCCTATGTTCCCCTATTTTTGAAAGCATATTCTGGAATGTCTTTTTATGCCCTGTCTCTTCATCGGCAAGGTCGTTAAAAAACTTACGCACACCTTTGTCGCCCGCCTTGAGGGCTGCTTTTCGATAAAATATTTCGCCATCTTCTTCTATCCTTACTGCAAATTGTAAGATATCGGTTGCCTGTAAAAAAATTTCCATTATTGTTCTCCTTAACTAAAATTAATCGGCCTTTGATGAGTTTATAAAAAGGTTTGTTTCTTGTCAATACATACTCAATAATAAAAAAACGGGGTTTCCGAATCAGGTCGGGATATTTCTTTCACGCTACCTGATTTTTGTTATTGACAATACGTAAGAGTATGAACTCAAGAACTCAAACTGTTTTATGCGCAACGACTTAAAAATTCAGGCAAAACTCCAATTAAATAATTCTTGAAATGTTTAAGAAATTAAAGGATAATTAAAAGGGCTGCTTAACATATCCTGTTTTAAGGAGAAGGGGGCTATGGAAGGTATAAAAACTATAGATGATCTGATCAGGGCTAAAAATTTAACCCCTGATGAAATGACACAGTTTAAAGACTTGATTGAAGAATTTAAAGACCGTGAAAAAAGGATCGCGGAGAATATCAGTACTGCCAAAGCCAATCTAAATCAGCTTATGTGTTCCATCGGGATGCTTGGCGAAAAAACATCTGTTTTAGGGAAGGTATTGCAATCACTATTAAATGAAATGGATACTGCCCGGCTTAAGCTTATGCCTGATGAAAATTTCTATCGTGAATAAAAGTATTTTTCAGATTTTCAATAAATAAATTAATTTTATGAAAACAGGTTGTATAATTAGGATATGATGCTGTTCCTTAAATGGCTTATAATGGCCGTATCAATAATCGTAAGCTCTTATCTTATTCCAGGTGTTAAAGTAAACGGTTTTTTTACCGCTTTATGGGTTGCATTTTTCCTCGGGATTGTCAATGTCCTGATAAAACCAATACTGATATTAATTACCCTGCCGATTAATATTTTAACCTTGGGGTTGTTCACATTCGTCATAAATGCCCTGCTGATTTTACTGGCCTCATCGGTCTTAAAAGGGTTTGAAGTAAGTGGCTTCTGGATCGCCGTCTTGTTCGGTATTGTGCTGTCACTTATAAATCATGTGATAGGATACTTGTTGGGGACAAAAACAAAATAGTTTATCCTGATTTAATAAGATTAAGGTGGGTCTATGAAGAACTTCATTACGTTTTCGTTTTTTACCTGCTACTTAGCTTCATTGTTGAAAAACCGAATGATGGATACAGTGATCCGGCGCAATCAATCAAGGTTGCTGTCAATCAGGCGATCAAGAAATGATTAAGACTGCCTATATCGATTACCATGCGCTCACCGCCCTTTCCTTAATGCCTTCTTCAGAAGCCGGGAAACGTTTTCAAGACTCGCAGGCTATGCGTTCTTTGTGGAAAGAGTTCCGGGATGACAAGATAAACTTTGTGACAAGCAAAAAAGACATGGAAATGGACATAATCCTCTATCTAAACAGGCATGGCTGTTGCATAACTGATACATTAAGGGCAGAAGATGCGATAGAAGAGTTTGAGAGATCGGGAATAGCAAATAAGAACAGTATAAAACAGTATAAGAGAACTCTGCTGTTTTATGAACAGATAGAGGCTCTCCCGCAAGTTTTTGACAGGGATTCGCTTTTTGATTTTTTCAGGGATGATGTGCTTTGCTACGGGAATAAGAAGGTAATTGCAGATGATGAAATACAGAGCGTTCATGATATTCTTCAGGATTGTTCAAGCGAGTTGCATCTATGGTATTCAGACGACCGATGGAAGAACTTGAAATATATTGATTATAAACTCAACCTGGACATACTTGCTTCCGTTTTGAAAAGACATAATTTAGATGCCGGATTTGAGGGAGACAGGGGCGAAGTGAATAGAAACCTCTTTGGACTGGTGAACAGGGTTATAGGGTTATGCAAAAAAAGTTACTGGAGGCTTCCGGTAGATATAAACCATGCCGATTTTATCATTAAAACTGTTTTGCAGAAATATAACTATTGTCAGGGAGAAAGAAACACCATGCATATATGTTGTTGTACAAGAAGCGGGGTAAGCCTTTTTTTAACAAGCGATTACGATTTAATCAGACGGTTTGATGAAAAAAAGCATATATTGCAGAATCATCCTGAATTTTCATCGATAAATCTGCTTATGTTAAATCCTCCGGATATGGAAATACAAATAAGGACTTGACATGCCTATCCCATATGTTGGAACAATATATATACGGCCTATGGCGTAATACAAATTATAATAAGAGGAGGTATGATTATGAAGAAGATCTTTATTGTAATGCTTACATTATTGATCAGTGTTGCATTTGTTTCAGCCGTTTTTGCTCAGGCTAAGCCTGAAGCGGCGCCTGCAAAAGCTCCGGCAAAAGCTGAGAAAGCGTCGCCTGCTCCTGAAAAAGCAGTTGCTGAGAAACCTGCCGCCGAGAAAGCAGCCCCGGAAAAAGCGGCAGAACCGGAAAAACCAAAACCGAAACCAAAACCGAAAGGCGTTTTTATCGGCAATGTCTCCGCCGTTGATGCTGCAATGAAGACAGTTACAGTGGTAAGTAAATGGGGCACCAAGGGTGAACAGGGCTCAGTGACCTTTGCCCTCAACAACGCTTCATTTAAAGGCTACAAGTCTGCTGGAGATATCCAGGTAGGCGACAAAGCTGCCGTCAAATACACTAAGGACGGTATTGAAGTAAAGAAAATAGCCGGTAAGAAACCGGAAAAGGCAAAAAAAGAAGCAGCAAAACCCAAAAAGGGCTTCAAGGATGTAGACGCAAATAAAGACGGTAAAATAACGATTGAAGAGTTGGTTATCATTTTTGTCAATATTACACCGGAACAGTTTAAACAGTTTGATAAAAACAACGACGGCGCCCTGGACGAAAATGAGTATAAAGATGCTATAAAAGCAATGAAATAATCACTTAAAAGTACGGCACACTAATAACCCACCGCAGATTCCCTGTGGTGGGTTATTTTTTTTTATTACATCTTTTCTTTTTTCAGGATTTTGCCACTGGCGCTTATAACAACGATCTCCATTGGAATTTTTTCTCCTGAAAGTTCCATTCCCTGACGGACAATTACGGGCAGCTTTGAGCAGCAGGGAACTTCCATTATGAGAACAGTAACGCTCCTGATGCCTGCATTTTTAAATATTTCTGCAAATTTGTTGATGTATTCTTCGGTATCATCGAATTTAGGACAGCCAATAAGCACTGTCCTGCCTTTCAGGAAGTCTTTGTGAAAGGCAGGGTAAGCAACAGGCGTACAGTCTGCGGCCACAAGAATATCGGCATTCTTAAGAAACGGGGCAGTTGGAGGGATAAGCTTGATTTGTACCGGCCAGTGCATGAGGGAGGAATCGGCAACTGTCAATGACGATGGATGGTTGGCAGCTTCACAGGGGGAAGAAAAGATCTGCATGTGGGTGGATGGGCAGCCGCAGGGGAGAACTTCGGTGTTGAGTGTTGAATTTTGAGTGTTGAGTGTCTCAGCACCGGATATCGGGGTCTGGAAAAATTCTTTGTTTTTGAAATGCTGCTCAACTGCTTCAGTATCAAAGGCTTCTGCTTCCCGTTCCACTATCTTCAGAGCACCTTCGGGACACTCTCCAATACAAGCAGCAAGGCCATCACAGTAGTTTTCAGATACAAGTGTGGCTTTACCGTTGATAAGTTCTATCGCCCCCTCTGCACAGGCCGAAACACACTGGCCACAACCATTGCAGAGCCCTTCATCTATCTCTATTATGTTCCTTTTCATTTTCATCTACATTCCTCCCATATCATTTGATACCAAGTTGCCTTTATCATCTTCATCCTAATATCGCCTTCAGATCTTCATCCGGTGTTGCAATCGGTTTGATGTCAAATGTCCTTATCAACACATCCAGCACATTCGGGGTAACAAAAGCAGGGAGTGTCGGGCCAAGACGGATATTTCTGATGCCGAGATAGAATAAAGTCAGCAGGATTGCTACAGCCTTCTGTTCATACCAGGAAAGGATGAACGAGAGAGGCAGGTCGTTTACGCTGACATTAAAGGCATTTGAAAGGGCAACTGCAATCTGTATCGCTGAGTATGCATCGTTACACTGCCCGATATCGAGAAGCCTCGGGATGCCGCCAATATCGCCCAGGTCTTTGTCGAAAAAACGGAACTTGCCGCAAGCAAGGGTCAATACTATACAATCTTTCGGGATTTTTTCCACAAACTCTGTATAATAGTTCCTGCCGGGTTTTGCCCCATCGCAACCCGCAACAAGGAAGAAATGACGTATGTCTTTGTTTTTGACTGCTTCTATTACCTTGTCTGCTACACTCATAACGGTATTTCTGGCAAATCCCACCATAACGGACTTACCGTTGGTATCTTCGGCGAATCCTTGCATAGACAGGGCTTTTTCGATAACAGGAGCAAAATTACGGTCAGAGATGTGTGCAACACCCGGCCATCCCACCGTGCCAGCAGTAAATATGCTGTCCATATATGTATCCAGCGGTTTCTGAATACAATTTGTAGTCATCAGGATTGCGCCGGGGAATTGGGCAAAATCTTTATGCTGGTTCTGCCATGCAGTTCCATAATGTCCATAAAAATGAGGATATTTTTTCAGTTCCGGATATCCGTGCGCCGGGAGCATCTCGCCGTGGGTGTACACAAAGACGCCTTTATCAGCAGTCTGCTTCAGAATATCTTCGAGGTCTTTCAGGTCATGTCCGGAGACGAGGATGGCCTTGCCTTTCTTTGCGCCAAGGGGCACCTTTGCAGGAACAGGATGCCCGTATGCACCTGTATTTGCGGCATCGAGTATTTCCATGGCTTTTAAATTAATCTCGCCGCATTTGAGCACAAGGGGCAAAAGATCATTCAGCATGAGATTTTCTTCTGTAAGCGCTGAAAGAGCATTATATGTAAATACGTAGATGGCATCGTCTTCCCTGCCGAGAAGTTGTGCATGGTAAGCATAGGCAGCAACACCTTTGAGCCCGAAGAGAAGAATATGTTTCAACGAGCGAATATCCTCACTATTGGCAGGATATGACTCCAACCCGACCTGTTCCCCCTGTTTGATAAGGCCCTCAAGGGTGGTTTCGGGCTTAAATTTTGTCTTTGTTTCTATTGGGTCAATATTCACTCCTGTTGCCTTAACCTTTTCCTTTAAAGCATCCCTTAATGAAACGCTACGGTTGATCAACACTATAAAACGTTCCGGATCAAAGTCTACATTAGTCAAAGTTGAAAAAAGGGCTTCGAGGGTAAATATATCGGTCTCCTGGTCTATAATACCCACCCCTCTGGCGGCAATTGCATAGTACGAGAGTTCTATAATCGTATAAACGAGAAGATCCTGAAGAGCTGCAACATCGGGCTGTTTACCACATACACCGGCCTTTGTGCATCCCTCGCCTTTTGCCGTTTGTTCACATTGATAACAAAACATATAAACCTCCTTTTGGATTAAGCGACAGGTGCTGAGTTTTTAGTTTTAAGTAAAAATCAAAACCAATCACTTATATTATTGTTATACACAATATATTGCAGATTTGCGGGACAATCCTTGACTTAGATCAAAAATAAGGGAAATATGACAAATTAAGGATTGAAACTCACTGTAGCAGAGCTGTGAGGGATCTGTCGATCGAAGGATCATCTGACACCCGCAAATTTGCTTGACATCATCTTTAAACAGGAGGAAAATAGGGAAATCTTAATACGTTAATAATTAGATTTTCAGATATTGACGGCTTAATAAATTGGCATAACTTTAAGGTATGATAAGAGGAGGAAAAATGACTAAAGAAGAAATAATCAGCTTTGTGAACGCAAACCCGGTCTGCTACCTTGCTACGGTTGAAGGCAACTCACCACATGTCCGTGCCATGGGGATGTATAAGGCTGACGAAAGAGGAATCATTCTTCAAACGGGCACAATTAAGGGTATGTACAGGGAGATTGCCCAAAATCCGAAAATTGAGCTGTGTTTTAACGGAGGAGAGAAAGTTGTGCGTGTAAGCGGGACTGCCGAGTTTATAGAGGATCAGGATCTCAAAGAGGAAATTATAAAGGCACGGCTTTTCCTGAAACCATTAGTGGATACTCAGGGCTATGATGTCATAAAAGTTTTTCGTGTTACTAATGCTGTGGCTACTGTCTGGACAATGGCTGCCAATCTCGAACCCATGGAATTTATTAAGCTGTAGCAAGTATCGTTAGATACCCATGGGTAAGTCCGTGGCATTACAAATACACGCGTTTTGTGAACAACCGCATTCACTCACGTTTAAAAACGTGGTTTCTGTATAAAACTTCAGGCATGTCTTACACCCTGAACCCGCCTATAACGCTCTCAAGGTTGACGGATAGATTGGCCAGTTCTTGAGATGCCCTGGCTATCTGTATGGAATTGCCTGATGTATCTTTTGAAACCGATGCGATAGAATCTATATCTTTGTTGATCTCTTCCGAGGTAGCCGCCATTTCTTCAGTTGCCGATGCTATCTGCTGTACCATGACGTGAAGTTGCTCTACGCCTCCTACTATGTTGCGCAATACATCTCCGGCCTGCGTGGATAAAATAACGCCTGATTTCACTTCCTTTGTTATGTTCTCCATGGATAGAACAATCTGATGGACTTCGCTCTGAATGGCTTTAATCATCCCTCCTATCTTAGCGGTAGCATTACCGGCTCTTTCTGCAAGCTTTTTCACTTCATCGGCAACAACTGCAAAGCCCCGCCCCACATCTCCGGCCCGGGCAGCCTCAATGGCGGCATTGAGCGCCAAAAGATTCGTTTGGTCCGCTATATCGTCAATTACCGTTACGATTTCTCCTATCTGATTGGAGCGGTCGCCCAGTGATTTGATCAACTGTGCCGATTCATCGATTGTTTTTGCTATGGATTTTATCTTTTCAACCGAACTGTCTACAACTACCTCCCCGTTCTTTGCTAAATTAGCTGTTTCTGTTGCAGAAGTTTCTATGCTGGATGTATTTTTCGCAATGTCGAGTATTGTTTGTGACATTTCCTCTGAAGCAGTTGCAACCTGTGTCGCCCTGCCGGCTTGTTCCCCTGCTCCCTGGGACATCAATTCAGAACTTGAATTTAACTGGTGGCTTGCTGATGCAATATTCCCTGCAGCGGTCTTAACCCCGCTAATAATACGCTGAAGCTTCATTACCATATCTTTCATAGCTCCTAGAAGCTGACTTGTCTCATCTGTTCCAGTAACCTCTATAAGGGCGGTTAAATCACCTTCGGCAATCCTTTGTGCAACCAGGACCCCTTCTCTTAACGGTTTTGTAATGCTCCTTGCAAGAAAGGAAGCAAGGAATATTGCAAAAACAAAGACTACAGCCCCGATGATCAGGAGGAAATAGCGGGCCCTTGTGTAAGTTGTATATGCATCTTTTGCTCCGATGCCGATACGTTCCTGCTGATACTTTACCATCACGTTACACGCCTCGGTGAGCATGGCGGATATCTGGAGAGACCCGGACAGCATAGTACTTGCCTGGCCGATATTGCCGGCCGCAGCTTGCTCGATTATCTTGTCGTTTGCGTTATAGACGATTGTAATATTCTGTTTGATCTCTTCGATAAGCTCCTTTCCTTTTGCTGTGTTTTCCAGTGTCTCAAGCTTCTTAAGCGAGGTATTGTAGACCTCCCGGGCATCGTCGATCTTCTTCTTCTCGGCCTTTGCCACAGACTCATCATTGGCCAACACAATGGTGAGCATGCTCTTGTCAAGTGTGCTGACAGCGTTCTGTATTACATAGGCAAGTTCAATCTTCGCATTATCTACCTTGATAATCCGCTCAAGCTTGCCGTTAATGCCATACAGACTCCATATACCGGTTATGGTAAGTATGACCATAAAAGCAATAATGAGCCCTAACCCAACTCCTAATCGCGCTTTTATCGTAAGGTTTCCTAAATGCATAATTCTGAATATTTTTAAACCCATATGCTCACCTCTCTGTATATTTTATGAAATATATTTTATTTCGTCTGCTTTACCCGGAGGTAAAATATAATTCATCAAACTTTTGAAACACTTATCGGCAAATTAAAATTATTATTAAGGAAAAACAGGGGTAATCCAAATAAATCTTGTTTTTTCCATCATTTCCAGCATCTACACTTTCCAGTTTTTAAACTTTTTGCCCTTCTGCTCACCGTAATATAGCAGGTGGAGAGATGATTACCAATTTCCTGAAGAGTATATCCATAAATGTTCTTTGGGCTTTGATCTTTTTCTGCTATAATGACGGATACCCATTCTGCTTAAAGGTATAATATTCAAAAATCTTTTCAGATATTTTTGGAATGTAATGATAAAGCATTTAATAACATCACAAATCAAAAAAAATATAGATTTAATTACAAACGAAACAAGAGAAATTGAGGGTTTTACAAAACTATTGATGAAACATAGAAACTCCGGGGTAAAATGGACGCAGGAAGAAAAATCCCAATTAAAGCACTCTTTACGTCGAATTGCTATGTATGTACCGATATTGTTTGTATTCCTTCTTCCCTTCGGCACATTGCTTCTTCCAGTTTTGGCAGAAAGTCTTGACAGAAGGAAAGCCAAACGGGCGGCAATTAATCAGGATTCTCACAGCCTGTAACAATGAACCACCCCGCGGTAAATTGCGGGGTAACAATCTCGAAGCAAGCTTCGGTGCATGAACTTGCGGAGAAATCAGAGAAACAAAGACATCAGACAATAATGATGGAGGCATTTTTTGGATTTAATAATAAGCAATTTGCGAATATTCGCTGAAAAAGACAGGGTGGATGAATATATAAAGGCTGCCTCTCAAAAAATGAACATTAGCGAAGAAGATATAAAATTCTCTAAAATACTCAGCAAATCGCTTGAT
This sequence comes from Pseudomonadota bacterium, assembly GCA_026388255.1. Taxonomy (NCBI): domain Bacteria; kingdom Pseudomonadati; phylum Pseudomonadota; species Pseudomonadota bacterium. The sequence goes on from JAPLKC010000083.1 coordinate 48,256, forward strand.
GCAAGGAGCAAAAAACAGTTCTATTACGAAATGTCAATAGTTGTAAGTATTTCTGATAGTTTCGACAACAAAGAAAATTTCCCTGTCTACATTGGAAATATAAAGGCAGAAAGGAAAGCAAAAAACATTAAGGAGAGACCTGTAATAGTAGGTTTTGGTCCTGCCGGTATGTTCGCCGCCCTTGAGCTGATTGATTATGGAATTCAACCCTTAATATTTGAAAGAGGCAAAAAGATAGAAGAGCGCTCCATTGATGTTCAAAGATTTTTGAATGAAAGAGATCTGGACCCTGAATCAAATATCCAGTTTGGTGAAGGCGGCGCCGGTTCATATTCAGATGGAAAGTTATTTTCCAGGATAAAAAATTCTGAAAATGTAAGCAGGGTTCTTGATACCTTTATTAAGTTCGGCGCCCCTGAAGAAATTGGGTATATCAGCAAACCCCATCTGGGAACAGACGTGTTGCGGCGGATAGTCAAGAATATACGTAGCTATATCCTTGAAAGAGGCGGCGAAATATTTTATGCCTCAAAAATGACGGACATACTGATATCAGACGGCAAAGCCTTTGGCGTAGTGATAAATGGAGATAAAGAACATCGTTCTTCAATGATCTATCTTGCATTAGGACATTCTGCGCGCGATACTTTTGAGATGATTCATAAAAAAGGTATTGCCATTGAGCAGAAGCCGATTTCAGTCGGTGTGAGAATAGAACATCCTGCCGAAACTATTAATCTTATAAGATATGGTAATAAATATAAGGACTTTCCCGGTATAGGGGCTGCTGATTATTCCTTTACCTATACCAATAGAAAAATAGGAAGGGGGGTGTATACATTCTGCATGTGCCCCGGAGGCGAAATATTAAATGCTTCATCTGAAAACGGCATGTTGGTGCTAAACGGTATGAGCTACTCGACAAGATCATCGCTATACTCAAATTCAGCGATTGTTGTAACTTGTCACACAGATGATTATGGGTCAACCCATCCGTTGGCCGGTATTGAGTTTCAAAGAGACATAGAGAGAAAGGCTTTTAAAGCCGGAGGTGATAAATGGGAAGCCCCTGCACAAAATCTGTTGGATTTTTTATCCGGGAGGATCTCCGACAGCTTGAACAGGAATTCGTACAGGATGGGGGTTGTGGCTGTTAACATGAAGGATATCTTCCCGAAGTTCGTAGATGAAGCGCTTTTAATGGCATTTAATAAATGGAAAGAGGATTATCCGTTATTTGTTTCAGACCATGCGATTTTGTTAGGCGCAGAAACAAGAACTTCCTCCCCTGTGAGGATTAAGCGTACCGAAGAATATGAATCAATAAATATAAAAAACCTGTATCCTATTGGAGAAGGTTCCGGTTACGCAGGTGGCATAACAAGTTCGGCCGCTGATGCCATAAAAGCAGTGGAAAGCAGTCTGTCAAATATTGACAGTTCCAGATAAGGGATCACTGCTAAATATTTTTTACAGTGCAAATTTCGGCAGATTTACCTCTTACAGTTTATTTATATCTTCTTTTGATTAACAACCATTGTGAAGAGCAGCGCTACACCTATGAGTACCGATGCAGCGGTTATGAAAGAAAAATAGTATCCAAAACTGCCTGCGATAATACCTGCGGCAAGAGGACCCGTAGTATGGCCGATATCCATAATTGATCCGAGTATTCCCATTGCAGAACCCCGTGCAGACCGGCTTAAATCTGCTATAAATGCCGATGTAGCCGAGGTTAGCGTCGACATGCTGATTCCAAATAAAATACTAAGTACAACAAAAGGTATAAAAGAACCGAATAGTGCAAATCCCCCTATGGACATTGCACCGAGAAGGGCTCCAATGATGATCTGGGGCGGCCTGCCATGTCTGTCGGAAATGCGGCCCATCAGCGGTTTTGTAAGGGCGAGGCTGATAACCTGCGCAGAAAGGCATATGCCTGTTTCGTAGGCATTCAGGCCGCTTTTAAGTGCATAAAGCGGGAGAAAGGTTTCGAAAGTGCCATACGCAAAAAGCACCGCCGCCTCAGCGCTGCTTGTTACAAGGATGACGGGGTTCGATATAACGCCCGTTAATGATTTAATAGTTTCAGTCCAGTTCCTAAGATGCTGGATGTTTTTTTCAGGCTCAGGTGTTTTTAGGATAAAGATGAGAGCAAGGATGCCTGCTGCACTACACACCATATAAACAACGTCATAGCTCAATGACGGGTTAAAGACCAGAAACCCGATAAGCGCACCGCCTGCAAGAGGAGCCATAAACCGGCCAAGAAGGGTCGCCGTTGAGAACCAACCCATTTTCTCCCCACGCTCGATATGAAAAAGGTCGGCAACATAGGCCAGCGCTACAGGTCCAAAGGCAGCGGTTGCAAGCCCGTGATAAAACCTTATAAGTGCAAGCTGCCAGAGTTTTGTAACAAAAAAATAGAGGAAGGGCGCTGTCGCAAAGACAATCGCCGAGCATATAAGTATCTTCCTTCTACCCAGCCTGTCGGAGAACATGCCCACAGGTATGCTGAACAGCACACCGGTAAAGGCCGAGACAGCGGCAATACTGCCTACGGCTGCAGGCTCTGCGCCGAGATATGATGCAAAAAGCGGAAGAACAGGACTTTTGGCAATTGTAGAGCTGAATATTGCGCAAAAACCGGCGATGCAAAGCAATAGAAAGGGGCTCATGTATTCACCGCGTTAATTTAACATATGTCTGAACAAATTTAAATACTTAACCCCAGTTAAGGGCTGGTGAGTTTGAATTTTTCCAAACCTGCCGGAGGTGTGTGTTTCAGAATGCTGTTCACGTCATCGGTGCTCAGCACGTGGTGGTAAAATCGTGCATAGTAACTTTTAAGTTCTCCTTCAAGGTCAAGATTATGAAATTTATCAGGATGAAGGATTTTGGCAAGCCACATGGCGAAAAGAAAAACCTCGCTGCTTCCGTGGCCCCAATGGAAGACTCCTTCTGGACAGGTATATACCTTTTCTTCTTTTACCGCCTTAATTACCTGCCAGCGTGGATCAGCGTCTATTGCGTTTGCGGAGGTAAGACCACCCACGACAATTACATCAGGATTCCACGCTATAATCTGCTCCATTGAAGCATCGGCAAAGTAGGTATCCAGATCCTTAGACGCAAAGGTGCCTCCTGCCATCTCCACAAGCCAGTGGCCCAGAGAATAGCGGCCCTGAGTGCCGAAAATATTTCTGCCGGCAATATAATAGACTTTCGGTCTTTTGCTCTCAGGAATCCGGGACGTCACAGTCAGTAATCTCTTTACGCGCTTGTCGTAGTAATCGCAATAAGCATCGGCAATCTTTTTGGCCTTTTCACCGAGCACCTCCCCGTAAAAACGGATATCCTCCTTGTAGCCTTGTATGAACTGCGCCATAGTCTTCGGCATCTGTCTGCCTGAAGTGGGGCAGACCACAGGGATGCCTGCGGCTGACATTTTTTCTATCTGTTGGCTCATGTTCCAGTAGAAAACGAGATCGATCCCCATGGAAAGGATTTTTTCTACATCAGGATCAGAGTAGGAGGGCATGATTTGCATTGTCTTCAGAGCAGGGTTCAGTTTTTGTGACCATGGCGGTTGCTTGATGGACATGACGGCTACCTTGTCTGCTGAACCCAGCAGAAAAACCTTTTCATAAGAAGGTCCGAAAAAGCAGGCAATCCGTTGAGGGTCTACCGGTATCTTGACGGTCCTCCCGATCCGGTCAATAACTGTTTTTGTCTTTTCAGCAGCAGCACCTTCAGAGCTTGAAAACAAACCGAGCAAAACAAAGAATATGCCGATAAGGCAACTGGAAATGATTCTCCACATAAATTTATCTCTTATCACCTTTCTTTCTCCACATAGATCCAGAACCCCGAATCGTCATTAATAATCTCATATCGGTTAAAACCGGCTTTCGCCATAACCCCCTCAAAATAAGGAATATTATTTTTCCGGTACTTGAATTTCGGTCTTTTATCCCATCCCTTATCGATGGCGCTCATCCTTCTTCCTATCTCTTCACTCAGTTCTGTCGAACCGGCGCCGCCTCCTACATAGCCCTTGCCACCCGGTTTGAGAACTCTTCTGATCTCACGAAAAGCCGTGGGTTTGTTTTTCCAGAAGCGCATGGAGCCTCTGCTCACCACGAGCGTTGCAGCGTCATCCTGAAAGGGCATACGATGCACATCACCCACGATAGGCGTAATTCGCTCTGTCAGCCCGGCTGCAATAATGTTTTCTTTAGCCATGGGGGAAATCTGCGAAGAAAAATCCATGGCGTATGTAACAAACCTGGTTCTTTTTGTTACGGCTACAGCAAGATTTGCCGGACCGCTGCCCACATCTATGCACAGACCGTCCTCAATGGCACAGCGCTCTATAATCCGATCTGCTATGACAGGGTATATGGGGGCGAAGACCTCGTTGGCAATACGGGTGTATTCCTGAGCCCTTTCAGCATCAAATTTTTTGTAACCCCTGGAATTCCAGGCTATTTTACTCATATTTCTCCTTTTCTGCGTTTTGTAAACACTTGTGCAGTATCTCAGTTCTGCCATTCCCCTTTACGTTCATTGGTAATGAGCAAATAGGCAAAAAAAGGGGCGCCGATAAGAGAAGTTAAAATGCCTACCGGTATTTCCCCGCCTGGCAATACTCGGGCCAGCGTGTCCATAACGAGCATAAATATGCCGCCCGAAAGCGCCGCAAAGGGGATGAGTGCATCATGGTCAGAACCAACGATGATCCTCGCCATATGGGGAACCACAAGTCCAACCCAGCCGATGTTTCCGCACACCGACACCGATGCTGCAACTATGAGCGTGGTTATGAGGATATAGATAAACCTGGCGCGAGGTACGTCAATACCGAGGGTTGTGGCATCTTCATCGCCCATGGCCATTGGATTGAGCCACCAGCGGAGCACATAGATAAAAATCAATCCGAGGATGATAATGGAAGAAGCCCGTATGGCATCTGCCCAAACGACGCTGTTGAAACTCCCCATTGTCCAGAATACGATTGCAGGCAATTGTTGATAGGGGTCTGCCCTGTATTTGAGAAAGGAGACGCCAGCCGTGAAGAGGGCGGAAATGATGACGCCCGCAAGGACAAGACTCGTCACGGAATTGCCGCCTCGACGGCCGATCTGGTAGGCAAGGAATACGGCGATAAGCCCCCAGAGAAATGCCGACGATCCCACTGCCCAGGCTGAACCGCCGGCAAAGAGGATAGCCAGCGTAGCGCCAAAGCTCGCCCCTGAACTCACACCGAGGATACTCGGAGAAACAAGAGGGTTCCGGAAAAGGCCCTGGAAAACTGCCCCGGAAACCGAGAGCGCCGCCCCTACCAATACGGCAACAATTACCCGTGGAAGACGCACTGAGAAAAGAACCATGGAGGGAGTCAACAGGGTTCCCTTCCCATCACCTCCTTTCAGCGCAGAGAATACAACCTGAATGAGGGTGTCAAGGCCAATCCGGTAACGGCCCAGCGTCAGAGCTGTAATGGCAACCCCCAAAAGGATCAACACTGCAAGTAACATGGGAATCTTATGATGTCTCATACCTTATCTCATCTTCGCACCGGGACCACAACCGATGTCCCCTCCGACGTGTTTTCTACCCGAACCTTCATTCCATAGACCTGTTCCAATGTATCTTGTTCGAAGACAGCATCTTTCGATCCCTCCTTATAAAGCCTTCCAGCCTTAAGCATCACCATACGGTCACAGTATCGTGCTGCCAGGTTAGGGTCATGGAGACTGACCAGCGTGGTCAGGTGCTTTTTCTTCGTTACATCCCGTATAACATCCATAAGCATGAACTGATTTTTGAAATCAAGGTGAGATGTGGGTTCATCGAGAAGGAGGATTTGGGTATCCTGGAAGAGTGCCCGCGCCAGAAGAACAAGCTGTTTCTCTCCTCCACTCAATTCATTAAAAAAACGTTCCGCAAGGGCGGCAATACCAAGTCCGTCCATTGCGGCTTCAGCTTCGGAATAGTCCCGTGCCGATGGAAGCCTGAATCGAGTCAATCTTGCCGCTCTACCCATGACCACCATCTGCAGGGCTGTGAAAGAGAAAACAACCGTAGTTTGCTGGGGCACAACAGCCATCAGTCTCGCAACATCACGCCTCCCCAGCCGCCTCACACTATTGCCTTCTACTTGAACAGAACCGTCTTTTGGAGTAAGAACCCCGTCAATACACTTGAGAAGAGTAGTCTTTCCTGATGCATTAGGGCCAAGGAGCCCACAAATTGTATCTCTCTCAACGGAAAAGGTGATATCTTGCAGGACAGGTCTTTGCCCATAACCGAAATTTAGTTTAATGACAGACAGGACCGGTTCGATCCGGTCTCCCTTTTCAATGGGATATGTATTCATGACTTAATATATCACCTATTGAAACCACTAAGGAACAAACATTATATAATAGTACAATATTTAACTAATAATAATATATTCAAACCAATATACTTGACATGGCACGTTTCTTATGTCAAGTATATTTTCCAAACCTGCATCATCGCCAGGCCTGCTCTGTTTGTATTAAGTTTCACGGAAAAACAAAGGGGTTGCCGCATGGAAAGAATAGGCTTCTTTAACGGGATTGCCCGGAAAGAACGATAACATAAAATATTTTGGGGTGAAAAATGACGATAATGGAAGAAACTCTCGATTTGCTCAAAACGTTCTATAAGAAGAATGGACTTGATTCTGCTCAATTGTTTCGGATCGGCCTCAGATCCGGCTGGACAGCTATTTTAGGCACAGGAAAACTATGCGGAACCGCCTTCAGGTTTTCTGGCCCTCATAACGTATACCAGACAACAGAGCCGGACATTGAGGTGATCGATAAGCTTGCAGGCAGGGACCTTATGGATATTGCCGGTAAGTATTTAAACTCTGATATCATGCAGATGAGGTCCATTGCCGTCGCAGCAATTAGCGCCCTTTCACAGCCCTTTCTTACCGTTGAGTCCCTGGCGGAAAGAAGATTCCAGGTTGAAGATGACCGGGATTACTTGTATGGCATCCTGAAGCCTGATGATGTAGTCACGCTTATAGGGTATGGAGGCATGACTCAGAATATCCTGGGAAGATGCAAAGAACTGCATATTGCGGACATGAGACCCGTCCACTCGCTCCCTGCCATGTTAATGAGGGAAGATGTTAAAGATAATCATGAGCCTGTTTTTATTCATGGGCCAGATGAAGATGAAGCACTGCTCAATAAGTCTGATGTCGTTGTTATGACAGCCTCCAGCCTTGTTAATGGTACATTTGATGATCTGATATGTTACGCAGCCACGGCGAGGGTCAAATGCCTCTACGGAGCCAGTGCATCCATTATTCCCGATGTGCTGATCAAGCATGGTGTGAGTTTCATTATGTCGCACCATGTAAGAGACCCCGACAAATTTATTGAATCCATGGACAGTGATACAAATATGGAACAGTCGATCAGGAATTATCAGCCCTATCAGGTTATTAGCGCTGCAAAAGGAGACCCTAAATGAACTCAAGAATTACCGTATACTTTACTGTAACCGTTGTTTTTATATTCTCTATTCTCGCAGGGCAGGCCGCTGCAAAATCCCAGGTTGTCCGTACGATCACCGATATGACGGGCAGGCAGATCAAAGTGCCTGATCCGCTCACCAGAGTAGCTCTCTTCGGTGGACCAACGGGACAGATCGCCTATATACTGGGCGCCAGAAACCAGTTATGTGCCGTAACAAGTACACTCAGAGGATCGGACCTGATTCTTGCCTTTGACCCATCCATTCAAAAACTGCCTGCCCCCCGAAGCACAAGCGGTCACGTAAACATCGAGGAACTGCTCGCAGCCGATGCGCAGCTTGTTATTGCCGGTACTTTCGACGGAACTATTGTGGAGAAAAAGACCCGTATACCCGTTGCATATACTGAAAGCAACATGAACCATGGCCTCGATCTCTTAAAGAGAGAGATGCGTTTCTACGCCGATGTTTTCCAAAAACAGGACCGTGCAGAGAAATATATTGTTTACCTGGAGAAGACGATAGCTTTTGTCAGGTCTCGTACTAAGGATATCCCCCAGTCAGAACGAAAGACACTCTTTAACGGATACGGCCCCAACCATCTCGTCACCCTTGGCGGCGATACCTTCATGCATGAGCGTATTGAGACAGCCGGCTGCATTGATGCCGCAGCATCCATCAGCTCTGCCGGAGTCAAGGAAGGGCTCCACTCAGGACTCGCTGAGATGTCCATGGAAAAAATACTGGGCTGGAATCCCGATATTCTTGTCATTGATTCAGGAGACCCGGCTGATATATACAAGAATCCCAAATGGAAAAGTATCAAGGCTGTGCAGAATAAAAAGGTCTACAAACAGCCTGTGGGCGTCTTTATATGGGATCGTCCTACTGCTGAGGCGGCTGTACTGCACCCTTTATGGCTTGCAAAAACAGCATACCCGGAACACTTTAAGGATGTGAATCTCGTAAAGGAGGTGCAGCGGTTCTACAGGGAAATAATGGGCTTTAATCTGACTCGCGACATGGCTGGAGCAGTCCTTGCTGGAAAGCTGGGTATCAGGTTTGTAGGCAACTCAGGGAGAAAATAGGTACTGTAAGTGGAATCCAATAAAAAAACCGGCATTCATCTTGATCCGGTGAAACTTCAGATTTTCCTGGTGGTGCTGCTTGCGGGTGTTTCCATAACAGCGCTCATGTCAGGTCAATTGAGGATTCATCCCTATGAAGTTGTCCGTATCCTTCTGTCAGGGGTTTTCCCGCTCGAGAAAACCTGGAGTCCAACCCTCGAATCAGTACTCTTCGATGTCCGTCTCCCCAGACTTCTCGCCGGTCTCCTTGTCGGCGCGGGACTTTCCATTTCCGGTGCTGCATTTCAGGGTCTCTTTCGCAATCCCCTTGTTTCGCCTCATATCCTTGGTGTCTCAGCAGGAGCAGGTCTTGGCGCAGCCCTGGCTATCCTCTTTTTCGGCAATATATTTATGGTTCAACTTCTTTCCTTTCTTTTCGGGCTTCTCGCTGTGCTCATGACTTATAGCCTAAGCAGGGTTTATCGGACAACGCCCGTTTTAATGCTCGTTCTCTCGGGCATGATAGTGGGGGCTCTCTTTTCGGCTGCCACCTCGCTTCTCAAGTATATCGCCGATCCGGTGAATCAGATGCCTTCCATCGTCTTCTGGATGTTGGGTTCGTTGAACAACGCATCCAACAAGGATATGATTATTGCAGGGCCCGTTATGCTGGCAGGCATTATCGTCCTTCTTCTTATCCGCTGGCGCATCAACCTCCTTGCCATGGGTGAGGAGGAAGCGCGCTCTCTTGGTATAGACACAGGCCGCATAAGGGCTGTTATTATCGTCTGCGCCACTGTCATCTCAGCCTCTGCCGTATCTATCTCCGGCATCATAGGCTGGATCGGGCTTGTCATCCCCCACATCGGAAGAATACTCGTCGGCCCCGATAACAAAAGGCTCCTCCCTGTGGCGACCCTCATCGGCGCCATCTACCTTGTCGTGGTGGACACTATCGCCCGCACCGCAATAGAATCGGAGATTCCCATAGGCATCCTTACCGCCATGGTAGGAGCGCCTATCTTTGCCTATCTGCTGCGTAAGAACAGGTCAGGGTGGTAACATATGCAAGATAGTCTTCGTATTGAAGGGCTTTCTTTCTCATACAGTGGTAATCTGGCCGATGCAGTATTCCGGGAGGTAAATTTATTCGTCGAACCAGGGAGTGTCTTTTGCCTCCTCGGCCCAAACGGAACAGGAAAGTCTACCCTCCTCAAATGCATCAGCGGACTGCTCTACCCCGGAAAAGGAAGGGTCCTGGTGCACGGCAGAGATATTTCTTTGCTCCGGGCTGCGGATGTAGCTCGGGAGCTTGGTTATGTGCCCCAGAGTCAGGTATCCGCCTTTCCTTTTCTTGTTGAAGACATCGTCGTCATGGGCCGGGCACCCCACCTCAATGTGTTCGCATCGCCCAAACCCCGCGACGTACAGATCGCCTACGACTCCATGGAGACCGTCGGCATTGTCTCTCTCGCCAAAAGACCCTGCACAAACCTGAGTGGAGGGGAATGGCAGCTCACTCTCATCGCCCGAGCCCTCGCACAGGAACCGCGCATTATGGTCCTCGACGAACCTACATCTCATCTCGATATGGGCAATCAAATGAAGATTCTTCGTGTTGTTCAGGGGCTGGCAGAAAGAGGATTGGCCATCATCATGGCCTCTCATTTCCCGGATCACGCCTTTTTACTGGCAAGTCAAGTGGCTATTCTTAATTATGGCCGCATCGTGCAACAGGGATCACCGGAAGAAGTTATCACCGACGATAATATGTGCGACACTTACGGTGTCGACGTAAAGGTTCTCTACGTCGGAGAGGGTGTTGACCGCAAGGCATGTTTTCCTTCTCACCGTTCAGGCCTGCAACCCTCAACAGATCGAGAGCCAAATACACAAAATATCCTAAGTAAATCACATAAGGAGCGTCAATAATGAATCATTTTCGGCCAACTATACCTTCTTCCAGGCCCCTGATAGTATTTCTTGTCGTTGTCATCTCACTTGCCTCCGTTGCTTGCGGCTTCGCCCAGGACAACAGACGGAAGGCGTGGCTTGCCGAACTCGGTGAGATTGAAAAACAGGTGAATACCTTTGTACCTGATCCGGCTCATCCCGATGATCCTTTTATTTTGGTTACCCTGAAAGAAGCAATTGAGGGCAGCAGGGAAGAGAACGGCGGTATAGGCGCGTGTCTTGTCCGGGAGGCCACCGGCGAGATTGTGGAACGGGGCCACAACCGCCAATTTGAACCATATTACCGTAGCGACCTACATGCTGAAATGGATCTGCTAACCCGCTATGAAGACAGGATCAAAGCCATAAGACCAGGAGGTAGGGGAAACCCATCCACTGCAGAAACACGGAAAATGGCAGGACTTGTCCTTTACACCTCTGTCGAACCCTGCCCCATGTGTCTAACCCGCATTATCAATACCGGCCTGAAAAAAGTCCTCCATGCAGCGCCTGATGAGACAGGTGGTATGGCGCAAAGAATCTCCGGCTTACCTCCTTTTTGGCAGGACATGACCAAGGGTAACGTTTATCAGGCAGCAAACTGCTCGCCTGAACTTGTGGCCATCGCCAAGCGTCTCTTTCGTCCTATGGGTGGTAGAAGGTAGTATTGGTTATTTTATATCTTCATTAGTTATATTAATATACTATTGTTACTATTTTGCTTGATTATGACATATAATTCGGTATAAAAATATTATTTGGAAATTGCCGATCTTATCAAGTTCGGACATTCAATTATTTCTGGGAGGATTTATGAAACGTATCTGCATGATATTGGTGGCCCTGCTGATTTTCGCCCTGGGCATGCCCTCCGCTTATGCCGAAGAGCCTAAAGCGCCGGACCAGGCAAAGGCTCAACAGGCCGTTCCGGCCAAAACCCCACAAAAGGATTATCAACCCTTCAGTCTTGGCGAACTCTATGTGACGGGAGACAAGCTTCCAGTAGCACAGGAGGTTACTCAGACAACTGAGATTACGGCCGAGGATATTACGGCAACAAACAGCAAGACCGTTGCTGAGGCACTATCTCATGCACCTGGAATTTCAGTCACTACGGGCCGTAAAAACTCTCCTTATGTAAACATTCATGGGATCGACCAGAGTAAAACGCTGGTGCTTATCGACGGCGTACCTTACTACGAGACGTCCTACGGAAGCCTTGACCTCAACAGCATCCCCGCAGACAACATTGCCAAAATTGAGATACAAAAGGGTGTATCCTCGGTTCTCAACGGACCCAACGGGCTTGCTGGAGTTATCAATATTATCACCAAGAAAGCCACGGAACGCCCTGCTGTCGGCGCTCTGTTAGAGGCGGGAGACTACGAGTCTCGCCGTTTTACCTTCTGGCACGGGATGAAGGTAAAAAAAGTCAATTACTGGCTAAGCTATGATCATCAGGAATCTAGAGGGTGGTTGCTATCACGTGATTTCGATCCGCGTTTGACCAGGCTTGTTTACAGAACCCCCAACTCGACTCCATCCTACGTCCTCGAAAGTGGCGGCAAGAGAAATAATTCATATTCCAAAATGGACGGTTTATGGGCTAAGGTAGGCGTTGAACCTACACCCGGATCAGAGTACTATATCAATTTTCACTATATCCAGAGAGACCGGGAAGCGCCCGCCTCTCTTCTCGATGATCAGAACAGGATTACTCTGCCACGTCCCGCGTTCTCGCAGTTGTGGCAGATGCCCAAGTACGACAATTGGGGCGTTGACCTCAGTGGACAACAAAAACTTGGTGACAGAGTCACTCTCAAGGGGAAACTCTTCTATCACAGCCATGTTGATGACCTTGTATCACTTAAGACTCCAGACTATACAGGTTACCTTTCCACAAGCCGCTATAAGGACAATATGATTGGCGGATCTCTTGCATCCGATATCAAACTGGCAGAGATAGATACCCTGAAGTTAGCCTTCAACTATCGCCGGGACACACATGAAGAACGTTCTGATACCTATCTTCCTTTTCAGGAAGCCGTTTCATATACAGGCTCATTTGGTATCGAGAATGAACTAAAACCTATAAAAAACCTCTCCCTTGTCGGCGGAGCCAGTTATGATTGGTTTAATGTCTCAAAATCCACCCAGAATGTGACAAGCACAGTGGCGGCAACACAAGGAGTCCTAACAAGCGTTAAGAGCCTTAAAAGACCTGATGACGACATGCTCAATCCTATGCTCGGGGCTACCTACACCTTCGATGAAGGCACCAAGATCTTTGCCTCCTGGGCCCGAAAGGTTCGTTTCCCCACCCTGTCTACCCTATATTCTTCAACCGCAGGCAACCCTGATCTGAGGCCGGAAAAAAGTATGAACTATGTTGTCGGAGCCTCGCGAGGTATTACCAAATATGCCCGTGGAGAAGCTTCCTTCTTTGTGCACGACATCGAAGACTACATATCCCGTGATGGCCCAAGCACAATCGCGATATATCGGAACTATGGAAAAATATTCATGTATGGTGCAGAACTCTCTGCCGAGGTATTCCCAGTTAAAGACCTCACCATTAAGGCATCCTATACTTACAATAACGCAACAGACAAAAGTACGGGAACTGTAACCGACAGGGTAACATACGTCCCGACACACAAAGCTGATTTGTCAGTTAAATACCTCATTCCCGTCATAGCAACCAATATAGATTTAACAGGCACATATGTGGGCTATATGTGGGGGCAGTTACCGACAGCCTCCAGTCCGTTGACATCAGCAGATGGAACAGGTGACTACTTTATCGCAGACATCCGGCTTTCCAGAAATATCTATAAAAATCTTGAAGCCTATTTTGTAGCAAAAAACATATTCGACAGGAACTACGACCAGCAGATAGGTTTTCCGGCCCCCGGAAGGAACCTCTTCATTGGTTTAAAGGCAAGCTACTAAGTAAAAGACTACAAGGAAGAACAGATGGGTGGGTACGTCTGACCCTGACAAAAGAAGAGGCTGCCATTCGGCAGCCTCTTCTTTTCTTTCTATAACCTTGACCGGCTCTATATGTATGCGGGCAGTTAACCTTGAACAGGGAAAAGTCTGGTTCACGAATGTGACATGCAAATTTTAAAAGGCACAATATGATAATAACGGAAACGATAAGCATTATTGAAGGACTATACGGAGAGAGCTTAAAACGTATAACTATTGAGAGAATCGTAATGGGGATATTTTTTTCCGGCGTTAAACTGTCCAATGGATGCGGAGGGGTTTCTTATACGCCCGTCTCCGAGATTCATGATGATCTATGCCATGCAAGCCCGATATTCACGAAAGACAGACCTGTTATGCTTAAGGGCATGTCTGCTTACGAAGTCCTGAATAATTTGAGTGATACCCCGATGCACAAAACAATAAAAATTGTTGTATTGAACGCACTATCCAGCTTTTTCCTTACCAGTGAAAGATATTTTATCATCGAAGACAGCGATGTTATGGACAGCATAAATCTGGACGTTACAAAAAGGATCGGTATGGTAGGGGCATTCCCCCCTTTTCTCGAGCGCCTAAAAAAGGTTGGTAATATTCAACTCAACGTAATTGAAAGAAGAAGAGAGAGCCTGATAGGTGACAATGCAAAGTATTTTATACCAGCAGAAGATACGCAGTCAGTAATCCCTCTTTGTGATACGGTAATCATTACAGGGGCCTCTATCGCTAATGGAACCATAGATGAGCTTCTGAGTTATGTAAGATCAGATGCACAGGTGATAGTTACAGGACCTACGGCAAGTTTTCTGCCTGATGCCTTTTTCAAAAGAAACGTTAACGTTGTGAGCGGTGTATTGGTAACAAGGCCTGAGGAAGCCCTTGACATGCTTTCAGAGGGTGTAGGCGCATACCACCTCTTTAAAAAATGTGTGAAGAAGATAAACATATTTGACAGGGTGTAACTGAAGATGGAGCAACCATATATAAAAAGGAGACATACTCTATGGATACAGACAATCTTGATTTGGAAATATGCCTTGAAGAGGCAAAGGCGTTTCATGGCGATTTTTGCGCAGGGATTGCAATCGGTACAAGAATGTCAATTCTCGGGCTCAAAGCAATAGGTATAGACGACCCAAAAGGGAAAGACAGAAAGGATATTATTGTGTTTGCCGAAACAGACAGGTGTGTGACGGATGCAATCCTGGCGACAACCGGCTGCCATCCGGGCAAACGGACTATGAAGATATTTGATTACGGCAAGATGGCTGCTACATTTGTAAATCTGAAGACAGGCAAAGCGGTTCGGGTTTTCTTGAAAAATAAAGACGGCAATAGGAAGGTTACACGCGAAGAGCTTGAAAAATCGTCTGATCCAAATGCCTACGTAACGATGCCGGAAGAAGATCTTTTTAACATCGTTCAAGTATCTGTAGATCTGAAACCGGAGGATATGCCGGGCAAACCTCTCCAGATTGTGACCTGTTCCTCCTGCGGAGAGCGTATTATGGACAAGAGGGAAGTATACAGAGACGGCAGTATTTTATGCAGACCCTGTGCAGAGGATAAACGTTACTATACATTAATTAACCAAGGTCAGTGAAACAATAAAATATCCTTAAGAATTTATATTTTGAGGTAACAGTGTTATGAATTTTAAAACAATTGACTGGAATGACGCATGGAAAGAGGCGAGGGCTAAATGTAACTTCCAGGAGCGGGACAGCGCTTTCTGGAACAAAAGGGCACCGGATTTTGCTGAAATTTCAATGAAAACAGGATATGCCGAGGCATTTCTGAAAATCATGAATCCAAAAAAAAATTGGAGCATTTTTGATATGGCCTGTGGCGCCGGCACGCTTGCCATTCCTTTTGCAAGACATGTTAAATCCGTTACAGCAGTCGATTTTTCGGAGAAAATGCTGGAGATTCTCCAGGAACAATGTATTCAGGTCGGGATCGCCAATGTCAGGACAGTCAAGGCAAGCTGGGAAGATAACTGGAGCAAAGCCGGTATAGGGCTTCATGACGTTGCCATAGCTTCGCGTTCACTTGTAGTGCATGATCTCCGGCATGGTATTACAAAATTGAATAACATCGCACGAAAACGGGTGTATATCTCCACAATTGTAGATGACGGTCCCCATGACAGGCACATATTTGAAGCTGTCGGCAGAGAGTTTAATGCGGGACCCGACTACATATACAATTACAATCTTCTCTATCAGATGGGCATTTATGCCAATGTGAATTTTATCGTGGAGGATAATCACAAGACCTACGGGAACCATGGAGAAGCGATTGATTCGATAAGGTGGATGTTGGGTAAAATAACATTTGAAGAGGAGAAAAAACTTGAAGACTATTTTGACAGACATCTTATTTTCAATAAAGGACGGTGGACGATGGATTACGACAGGACCGTCAGATGGGCTGTGATCTGGTGGGATAAGGCAGCAAATATAAAATGATGCTGATAATGAATTGTGGAAATAACGTGCAGGAGTATTATGTCGTTTAAAAGAAAACTGAACCTTTTTGATGCCACGATGATTGTTGTAGGCAATGTGGTAGGCGCCGGCATCTTTACTACCGCGGGTTTTCTGGCCGGTGAACTTAACAACCCGTGGTTTTTCGCAGGTATATGGATTTTCGGAGGGCTTCTCACACTCTGTGGGGCGCTTACCTATGCGGAAATGGCAGGTATGTTTCCCCGGTCAGGTGGCGATTATCTTTATCTAAAGGCAGCTTACGGCCCATGGGCAGGTTTTCTCCTCAACTGGATATGCTTCTGGATAATAAATCCGGGGTCTATTGCAGTTCTTTCTATTGCGCTTGTAAAATACCTGACCGGTTTTTTTAGTTATTCCGGAGTTATGAGTGAAAAAATAATTGCTTTAACCGTTGTTGTCTTCTTTTCTTTTGTCAACTACAGGGGAGTTCGTTTAACAGGGACCACTCACAATCTCTGGACAATCGGAAGTCTTGCAATACTTATCTTTTTCTTAATAGGCGGACTGACATCGGGAAAGGGTGATTGGAGGCATTTTACCGGAAGTGAGGCGAACACCTTCTCTATATCTAAATTTCTTGGCCCTGCCATGATAGCTGTAATCTTTTCCTACAGCGGCTGGTTTGTCTCGGCGTATTTAGGTGACGAAGTAAAAAAACCGGAACGCAACCTTCCTCTGTCTCTTATCCTTGGGACCACCATTGTTATGGTACTCTATGTAGCTATCAATGTGGCTTACCTCTATGCCATACCCATTGAGAGCCTCAAGGGGGTTGTCAATGTCGGGCAGGCGGCCGGGGAACGACTTATGAGCAGCCGCTTTGTTCAGGCAATCAGCCTGGCGATCATATTAGCTATCGCCGCGAGTATAAACGCTACCGTTCTTGCCGGCGCACGTCTCTCATACGCAATAGCAAAGGACGGATTTTTCTGGTCACATTTCGAGAAACTTCATAAACGGTACGGTACGCCTCATGTAGCTTTGTTTATCCAGGCAGTGCTGGCATGCCTTTATATTGTTGCAGATACATTTGAAAATCTACTTGGTGCTGTTGTTTTCATTATGCTCCTTTCCTCCATAGGATCTGCTCTGGCGCATCTGATTTTGCGCAGGAAGAAGCCGCTTCTTGAAAGACCTTATAGAACCCCGTGCCACCCCTTTATTCCTATGCTTTTTATTATTACCTATTTATATATTGCAGTACAAATTTTCCTGTCAAGCCCTGTAAGGTCTGCTCTTGGTGTTGCAATCGCACTATCCGGCATACCATTTTATCTTTACGCAAGGCGTAGCAGACCGCCGCAGATTAACATTTTTGCTCGACAATGCACTCGCAATGAAACCTCTACAGAACATGTAGCTGAACGTCCCAAGAGAAACATTTTTAAAATCAAATGTTCAGAAAACAACACAAGCAATAAATTATAACAAAAAAGGAGGTCGGCATGAAATATTACAAAATAAAGAAGAGTTTGTTGATTACAATACCGGTTTTTTTTATTTTATCTTTTGTAAGTTTCGGAGTGCAGGCAGAAAACACTTTAGCACCCGGAACAGTCAGCAGTCCAGACAACAAGGTAAAAGCTGATCTGAGACATCATAAACAGGAGGTTGCAGAACGACTGCCGGTAATAGGCAGCCGGGGTGTTCAAGGTGAATCCAACACAACATTTAGCATAACCGGCATAGTTCAGAATCCAATATGGCTTACGACAAAAAATCTGTCTCAATTTAAACAGGTAACCGTTTTTAAAACCATGAAAGGTAAAACAAGAAAACCAGATCAATATACAGGCACTCCAATCCGAACACTGCTTGAGATAGTTAAAATACAAAAAAACGAAAAAGATAAACTGGCCAGTAAAAATAAAAAGCCCGGGAATTATGACAACGCTGAAAAAGAGACAAATATAAAAAACAATTCAGATATTGCTGTTTCAATTAAAAACAAAGACGGGAAACAGATAATATTTTCCCTGGATTATATATTACAAGGCTCTGAAAACGAGATTATTCTTGTTAATAACAAAACTAACAGGCTGCCTGAATTGGTGATGAAAACCGGCAGCAAAGATATCTTTTCATCGAAAGATATAATCTCCATCGAAGTCATGCAATTCTTCGTGAAACAAGACGAAAATAAAGATGATAAATTGCAGTATATAACATATGTTGAAAATAAGGCTAAGATTTCTTTGCTCGAAGCACTTGCAAAATGCGAAACGATTAAAGTACCTTCAAAAAATATAAAAGCATTATCCGCAAAGACATCAACAAATTTATACACAGGATGCAGCTTGTATGAGGCCTTAAGTAAACTGTCAGTCAAAGCGGAATATACGGATATTTTCACTGCCATCTCAGATGATGGATATTCTGCTTCTTTTTCATTTACCGAGCTTGAAAACTCAAATTCTCCTGTTATTATTATACAAAACAGAAACAACAGCCAATACAGTTACGACCTTGTTGTAACAGGTGATAGCAGTAAAGCCAGGTGGGTAAAAAACATCAGTCAGATAAAGCAGGTAAAGCTGAAACAAAAGCCTATGATCTACGTTATAGGAATGGGTTGTGGTGATATTAGCCTGCTCACGAATGAGGCTATTAGCTATATGGGCAAGGCAGATGTTTTTATATGCATGGAAAAATACAAACATAGCTTTGCCGGATATATGTCTGGCAAGCCAGTTCTCTTTGATCCTTTTCTTCAGCTTGCAACATTTTACAGGAAAAACCATCCCGAACTATCCGCGGAAGAAGCTGAGAAAATGGCCAAAGACATTTATAACAGGGATATGCAGATGATCAGGGATGCATTGAACTCAGGCAAGATAGTAGCGCTTCTTGAACCTGGCGACCCCACGATTTACGGCGGATGGCGAAACTGGCTATCGCCGAATTTCCCGAACGATAAGGTTGAGATTATCCCCGGGATAAGCTCTTTTGCTGCTGCTAACGCCATGCTCGGCAAGTATGACATAACGGAAACTTCCGTTATCATTACTGAGCCTGAAACTTTGAAATACGATGAATCATTGATAAAGTCAGCAGCCGAGACCGAATCAACAATGGTTATATTTATGGGAATATCCAGAATGAATGATCTTGCCCCTGTTTTTGCAAAATATTATGCCAAAGACACTCCTGTTCATCTCGTTTTTTATGCCGGAATAACAGGTAACAAGATAAAAATAAAAACTACCCTCGAAAAGGTTGTTAAGGATATCAGCGCTAATAAAGAGAATTTTCTCGGTCTGATTTATATCGGCAGTAAATTGCGTTAAAACAAAAGGAGACTATATGGAAATTCTAAAAAGCATACTTAAGAGCATCAAAGAAGACGCCCAGGTGCAGGAGGTGAGGAGAGGGCTCAACTGGACTGCTGTAGTAAGCAGACACTGCGGCCTTGCATCGACCATGGCTCAGGGGAGTTGCTGCAATGAGGACATGGCGGGGGGGATGGAAGGTTCTTTCACCGGGATGACCGCCCTTGAGCTTGCACGCTATTGTTTCAACGACCCGACAAAAACATCTCTCGGGCTCGCAGCCATCAATTCACTCCTTGATGTTAACCCGGACAAATACACTGATATCGACGGGCTACAGATGGTCAAAGATATGGGCAAAGGGAAGAACATCTCCGTTATCGGTCACTTCCCTTTTCTGGCAAATGTGGCGAAGGAAGCAAAGAACCTCTGGATAATAGAAAGGCAGCCGAGACCGGGGGACTATCCTGAAGAGAGGGGAAGTGAGTTTCTCCCGCAGTCGGACATAGTCGTAATTTCAAGCACTACTCTTATTAACCATACCGTCGAGGGCATTCTTGAGCTTTGCAGGAAGGGGAGCGTCAAAATGCTTCTCGGACCTACTACGCCTCTGACGGAAGTACTCTTTGAGTACGGCATCGATATGCTTTCAGGAAGCATAGTAATAGAAAAAGACGTGGTGCTGAGATCAATAAGCGAGGGAGCAGGTTTTATGCAAGTTAAGAAAAATGGCGGCATCCGTTTTGCGAGCATGATCAAGGATTATGATGATGTTATCCGGAGACTGGCAGAATGAGGAAAGACACAACAAAGTCTTATGCTTTGTTCAGTATAAAGCAACTGATGCGAAAATATTTCTTTGTACTGCTATTATTATTTGTTCTGGTTCCTGGCAATGGCTACGCCCATGATTCTAAAGTTCAGCGTCACCCTGCTCCGTGGAAATTTGCAGTAATCAGCGATACCCAGGGAGAAAAGAGTGAGGTGGCCGGCTATCCCTGCATCAACGAACCGATAGTCCGGGCAATCGCCCGGGATATTGCTGCTGAGCAGCCCGATTTTGTACTTATTGCAGGAGACCTGATCAATGGCTGGATATGGAACAATAATACAAGCTTCAGTGTCCAGTACGCCAACTGGAGATCAGCCATGGAACCTGTTTACAGCGCGAGTATCCCTGTTTTTCCCATACGGGGCAATCACGACGTCGGTCCGGAACGGGTAGCGCTGCCTCCGCTTCCAACCCGCCTGGAACCTGCGCCAGGAGCGTTGGTCTTGCTTGAACAGGCTTTTAAAGAGGCCTTCAGAGAGCCCTATATTCCAAAGAATGGCCCTGATGGAGAGGATGGGTTTACCTTCAGTTTCCGCCATAAAAATGCCTTCATTATAGGTCTCGATGTCTGCGGAAATTGCCAGCACAAGGTGAATCAGGGCTGGCTCAACGGGCAACTGGCTGGAAACAGGAACCCCCATGTCTTTGTCTATGCCCACGAGCCTGCCTTTCAGGTGAGACACCGTGACTGTCTTGCATTCTACAAGGAGGACCGGGACATCTTCTGGGACAGTCTGGGTAATGCCGGCAGCAGGGTCTACTTTTGCGGCCATGATCACCTGTACAACCGTGCCGTTATTGCAGATTCAGCAGGAAATGAAATACGCCAGATTGTTGTCGGTACCGGAGGGGGACGCCTCGTACAGTGGTCAGGCGCTTACGGAGAGGGTCCACGAGTTAAAGGAGAGTATAGCAATTCCGGATATCACGGATATATCCTCGTTACTGTCGATGGACCACGTGCAACAGTGGTCTGGAAAGCCCTTGTCCCGCAGGAGAAGAGAAACACATGGCGCGTTCTCGACTCTTTTTCCTACACCTTGCCATGAATTACAGAAGGATCATAAAAGCATTGTGTTTCTCCGGTAGTTTGCACGGTACAAAAAGTACGGCTTTCCCCTTTGCGCCATTTTTTATTTGTTCCGGCAGCCGGTGAGAATACAGGATTTATAATTTATTTGTGAATACAGGAGAAGAAGATGAAAGATAATAAATACCTTTATTTGTTGATTGTTTTTTTTGCTGCCATAATGGCCGCACTTGCTTCGCCTGCTCTGGCGCTTAGCATCGGCGGCGCTGTACGGCAACCCCTTAACCTGACCAACGAGGATCTTTTAAACGCCGGGCAGGCTGAAGCCCGGCTCAGCGAGGTTACACGGGACGGTAAATTCAAGGGGGTCTTTGTCTTTCGAGGCGTTCCCCTTCGAAACCTGCTCCAGATGGCGACAATACAGAAAGAAGTAGAAGGTTATTCGAAACCTATTGACCTTGCAATAGTAGTTACTGATAAAAACGGCAAAAGAGCAGTTCTCTCCTGGGGCGAAGTCTTCTACGGAAAACCGTCCGACATAATTGTCGCTCTTTCAGCAAGCCCTGTCATGCCGGGTGCACCTAAAAGCTGCAGCGAGTGTCATCCGTCGTCTATATACAAACCCGCCATGGATCAACTCAGCCGTAAAATCGTATTTCCTAAGCTTGTCATTGCAGACGACCTATATACTGAACGCTGTCTTGAGGACATTGCCCATATTGAAGTCGTTGATCTGAAGGGTAAGGCACAATGGAAACCGGACAGCAAAACAGCATCACCCACTTTTACGATAAAAGACAATTCCGGCAAAACGTTAGAAATAGGTGATCTGTCAGGATATCGCACCGCCAGGATTTCGTTGAAACAGGTCGGGTCAGGCAGGGGCTATCATGGGCTCAAAAATTTCGAAGGAGTGCCCATACGGGAAATTCTCCGGAAGGTCGACGCAGACAATGATCCTGAAACAGTATTTTTGTTCACCTCCGTTGATGGCTACAGGTCCCTTCTGTCCTTCGGAGAGATTTTTATGGGGGCTAAAAGTGACCGGATAATAATGTGCAATAAAAATGAAAGCTCATCAACCGTTAAAGGTAAAGGTTTCTCGCTTGTTGTTCCTGACGACTTCCTGGCCGACAGAATGGTGCAGACCGTTAAAACCATAGAGATTATAAGTCTCAAGGCAACCCCTAAAGTTTTGGTAATAGGGGTTGGATGCGGAGATACAAGCCTCATTACCCTTGAAGCAATTTCGCAGATGGGCAAAGCAGGGGCATTTGTAGGCGGTAAGTTTATCACCGAACGGTTTTCCAAGTACATGGGCGGGAAACCCATTCTCTTTGATCCCTTTACCAGTTTTGAGCCTGTGTACAAGAAGGCGCATCCCGGCCTCTCCGACGAAGAGGTTAAGAAAAGGACCACCGAGTTGCGTGCTGCTGAAATAAAAAGCATATGGGACACTCTGAAGGCAGGGGAAAGTGTTGCCATCCTGGAACCTGGCGACCCTACAATCTATGGCGGTTGGGAGAACTGGCTCCTCCCGGAATTTACAGGGAAAATTGAGGTGGTGACGGGAATTAACTCCTTCAGCGCCGCCAACGCAATGATGGGGAAAAACATCGCCTCCGATAAGAAGTCAATAGTGCTTACCACCCCCTGGGCTCTCAAAGGAAATGAAGGCACGCTTAAGACAGTGTCAGAAACAGGCGACACGATGGTAATCTTTATGGGACTCAAGGAAGTTAAAGACCTCGCGTCTCTACTCGGGAAATACTATCCGCCGACGACTGTAGTGACTATTGTCTACAAGGCAGGGATATCCCACGAAAAGCGTCTCATAAAAACCAGATTGGCCGACCTTGTATCGGCGGTTGCCAGAGAGGGGGAAAATTTTCTGGGGCTCATCTATATAGGAGGGATATGATTTGCTCTTTATCTGTTGCTCAAGGAGCATATCCTAAACTTTTGCACCAACTGTTGGTGCAAAACATAAAATCCCTGTAAACCCAATACAGGCTTTGGTTTGGGCCGATGAACCTTTTTTGCGTCCACAGTGGACGCAAATGATCAAGCTCCCGTCCAATGAATGTAAAAGAGATTAAATTTTACCTTATCAGATGCTAAAACGTGGGGGAATAGGGACTAAACGTTTCGAACTTAAAAAAATCCGGGATGTAACGCATTGGCAATACGCATAAGACCCAATGGTAAAAGGACTCACCAGAACCCATTCCACCGGAGAAGATGCACTAAAACTATATCGATATCGACATGAGGGACTTTTTCTCATAGGGATGGTCACCCCCAGGATTGTATTAAAAACATAAGATTTGCATTGTGTATTGAACATCTTTTTACGATGATGTATCATTATACAGATAGGAGGTGTATATGGATACAGTAAGATTGAACATAACATTGCCGATAGAGATCGGGGAAAGCCTTCGCAAAATTAAGAATAAATCCGCCTTCATTGCTGAAGCTATAAGAGAGAAGCAATCGGCTGAAGAAAAAAAGAAGTTCAGAAAACAACTTGAAGCTGCATATAAAGAAGCAGCAGAAGAGGATTACGAAGTTTATAAGGAGTGGGAAGACACCCTCAAGGATGGGTTAGAGTAGTGAAGCGCGGGGACATTTATCTTGTAGATTTTGAGCCTTCTGTTGGCGCAGAAATAAGAAAAATAAGGCCTGCCGTCATCATTTCCTGTGATGAGGCAAATAAATATTTAAAAACAATAACGGTTATCCCATTTTCTTCAAAAGTAGACAGGATATATCCCTTCGATGTTTTTGTAAGCAAAGAGGAAAGCGGACTTGATACTGATTCGAAACTCAAGATACCCCAAATGAGGGCGGTAGATAAGGGACGACTGAAGAGATATATAATCACACTCCCGGAAGAGAGGATTGAAGAAACTGAAAAGGCAATAAGGTTACATTTAGCGATTGAATGAACTAATGACACTACGTCTGTAGCGTTTGCTCCAAATGTTGGAGCAAAGAGTGAATACTCTGTAAACCCAATGCCGGTTTTGCTTTGGAACAAAGAGTTATTTTATATTCACATTGAATACACGCTGTAAAAAATCATATTTTCCTTACCCTTTTCTCTTTTTCAAAGGGTAACAGCGCTGCTTATCCCCGCTGGCAGGTTATTAAGGCGGTAAAAGAAAAAAGGGTCTACACCTGTCCCGAAGGGGGTATTCCTCTGGGGACACGGAAGCAGCAAGGTCTTTCTTCTCGCCATGTGGCTTGCGAAAATTCTCCATCCCGACAAATTTCATAATCTTGATGAAAATAAGTTTCTAACACAGTGTTAGAAAATAAATATTCGAGGCTAAAATCCCCGTCAGTATTGATTACACGGGGAGTCTGACTTTTTTAGAAACAGTTTCTAAAAAAGTCTGCCGACACTGTGTCAACAATTCTGAACAGGAAATTTTATCTTGTATTTTTAAAAATGACATGATAATTACTAATAGTAACTAATAATAACTTATAATAACTTAAACAAACTTTATAATATTTATTATAACAATTTGTAATTTACCAAAATGGATATATCTGAAAGTTAGAGCTCTTATTGTTATGTGCGAAAACAAATATTTGATTCTATGGGAGCGTAATTTCAGAAAGCAGGAGAGTGATTTATTCATATTTTAATGAAATGACATAATCAACAGGAGAACCCATGGCAGCACAGATATTTTACGTATTCCTGATTAACGATGATCGGTATGTTCTCATTGGCAAGACTGGAGACGATCTTGTGTCTTCTGAGCAATTAGGAGTGCGGCAGCCTGATCTGCATGTTTCTTACCATCGGAATTTATGTGCCATATATGAACTTACTCCTGAAACACTATATTTCAGAGGCATAATCCCTATAGGAGAAAATGAAAATTACAAATCAATCGGAGGAACCGTGTCTGCTAAGAGTTCCTGTCAAGCTAACTCCCATGATCGGAATGAGGCAATACCATTCAACGGTAAAATAAGGCTCGCCAGGGGATTTATCAAGGAGCCATATATTAACATGGGTTATCAGAAAGCCCTTGCTTTCAGAACGGTTTTGGATATAACCCTGAAAGATGGACAAGTGGTTAAGGTAAAAAATCGCTCCCAGGAAATGGAACAAAAGCGTGACGCTCTCAAGGAATGCTACAACTCTGCAAATATCCGGGAATATCGCAAATCCTTGAATAAACTTGAAAAGATCCTTTATAAATTCAGTTTCGACATAAATTTGCAGTAGAATTGCCCTACAGAGACCTGCCAGGGGTCTCATGGACTGCAGACCCTGTCTGCACAATATTTACGGCTACATTTTGTTCTGTCGGTGTACAACCCCCATGGTTCCCTGGTTATAGAGATTCCGTGCAAAACACTCCACAGAAAGATCTGCGCCGACAACCATATGCATAAACATACTCTTGTTCCCCACAGCAACGCTCTTCCCGGAGAATTGGCTCGCCAGCGTGCCTGTCGGGATTGAGGTGAAGTACCCTGAGAAGGGGTATTCCTTAGTCTCCTGATCTTCCTCATAGTATTTGTACCCTGTGGGATAGTCAAAGACCCTGTGTTCGCCCGTCATGATAGTAAGATACTGAGCCTCGCCAGGTTCGTAATAGTACCAGTCCCGTCCATTTATGCAACTCGTGTGCGGCCAGGGGAAATCCTCCATTCCTATACCCTCAAGGACGATAACAGCCACTTTATCTTTCTTCAGTGCCGAGTCAACAATGCCTCGAATATCTGTTATTCCCTTTGGGTCTCCTGAAGGGCACGACAAGGGAATATGAAAACTGTTGGCAGGCACCATAAGCGCCTTACGGAGTGTCCCGCTTGACGTCTTGAAAGTACAGCCTTCCTTCGCAAGCAAGAGATACTCCGGCACACGTAATGCCTCGCTTGGAGATGCATTAAAAAGACTCAGCAGCTCATTTTTGCCCACAATTCTTTCAATATTAGGATGTTTCTCCAAAAATATAAGATCGGAGACACTGGGGTTGTGCAGACCGGCGTATCTGGCCGACCAATGGGTAGAAACAGCCAGGCCGTCAAGCCTGCTTACGTCGATAAAATCTGTAAAATCCGTCATGCCGCCCGTCCCGATAATAACCGGTGTAAAACCCGATTCTGCTATGAACCGGTTCGTCTCGGAAAAAACGGCAGCGAACATTTTTGCCCGTTCGTCACCGGTCATTGGCGTATAGCGGTTCGTAAAGTACTGCCCGGCATAGGCCAGGAATACAAGCTGAGGACAATATTGCTCTATGAGATCAAGGGCAACATTGCTTACCCATCTATTACTCCTGGTGTCCGTATCTCCCGGATAAGGATGTGCCCCCAGTACGCCTCGCATCATCTTCACAACAGGGCCGTCAGCTTCCACTTTAGCTCCGGTCCGGAGGTCAAAAATGTTCTGCCATTCTCGTGCATCGATAATTGCCACACTCATGATTGCACCTCCAGACTGTTCCATTCCGTCTTTTTTCCTAGTAGCCTGATCTCACGATGACACTCCGGACAATACTTACCGTCACAGAGGAAGCGATGGAGTTTGTCCCCACCACATCCGAGGCTGAAGCGTTCAATAACCACAAACCCGCAATTGGGGCAGATAGTGTTGACCCAATCGGAGCCGACAAAGTTATGGAAATAGACATGGGCAAGTTCGGTCCGTGCAGTCTCCAGTGCATCATTGATGGCCTCAATATTGGGATATTCGGCATCTTTCATATCGTGTTCCGGTAGAAGCCGAAAAACATGCCAGGGGATCTCGGGGTCTATCCCGGCAATGAAATCCGATATAGCGTCAAGCTCATCATCGTTGGCCGATTGGATCACCGGTGTTACAATCTCCACGTGGGCTGTTTCGGCAAGCCTTTTGATGGTACGAAGCACAGGTTCTACTGAAGGGATGCCTATATAGTCCTTGTTGAACCGGGCCGAAATCCCCTTGAGACCGATATTAAAAAATGAGAAAACGGAGGCGAGCAACTCAGTGGATTCTTCCGTCGTGTATCCGTTGGTTAGACAGCCCATGGGAATACCCTGTGCCTTCGCCTCTTTTCCAACCTCTATCAGTGTCGGGAGGGAGACTGTAGGTTCATTGACGTTGAAAACGATGTTGTGGCAGCCCAGTTTCTTAGCCATCCCAACAATCTCCTGCGGGGAATAATCCAGCATCCTGTCCTGCACGAGCGCGGGATCCTCCTTTGCAATAAATGCGTTGGAGCAATACTTGCAGTTGAAATTGCAGCCGCTCGTCCCTACGGTGAGGCTGCGGCTCCCCGGATAGGCATGATAGAAGGGGATAGACTCTATCCTGGATATTCCGCAGTTACACCATTTGTCCGGGAAACGCTCCTTTATGCCGTTATTATCCTCAACATACATCTTGCATAGGCCCAGCCTGCCGTTCCCAAGCTCGCAGCGCCATTCACAATAGTTGCAGCGCATATTCCTTTCCTCCTTTTAGTACATAGCATCTGAAAGCGGACAGATAAAACTAATTAGGATTACTACTACACGATAGGGTTTAATAATGACTTATTGATACATTTTATTACATACAAAAGTCAAGCGCATACATCATTGGATTGCAAGGCTCGTAAATCGCGGTCTACTCTAAGGGCATCGTGGCACAATTTGGGTAAAGATAGACTTGCATAAACACTGCAATATTGAGTATAATAGTAATTAATGAGTCCCAATTGTTATTCAAGTGTGCTATTGGTTATTACTGGTATTTAATTACCTGTATTATTGCTGTTGCTGCCATAATATCTCCAGAGCATCCCTTGGGACATAACGAAATATAGTAAGGAGAATACGGTATGATGAAAAAAATGTTCCTTATGGTTGTCTGTTTCTGTGTTCTATGTGCCATAGTTGTCGGAGCTTCTCCTTCTGTAGTGCTGACCATTGGCGGCGCGGTCAAACAACCGCTTAGCCTCAGTGCCGATGACCTCGCAAAATTTCAATCTGTTACGGTAAGGCTTGCCGAGATTTCTCGTGACAGGAATTACAATGGTGTATTTACGTACCAAGGTGTTCCTTTAAAAACCCTTCTTGAAATGGCATATATCGAAAAGACAGGGGCACTTTTCAAAAAACCTTTAGATCTTGCCATTGTAGTCCGGGACAGATCAGGAAAGACTGCTACCCTTTCCTGGGGTGAGGTTTTCTACAAAAATCCTTCCGATATAATTATCGCGATCTCGGCAACTCCTGTCACGCCTCATCACACTAACTGCGGAGAATGTCATCAGGCAAGCTTCTATGAATCCGCGCTTAACAAGCTCAAACGAAAGATAGGTTTTCCGAAGCTGGTCGTAGCAAACGACTTCTTCACCGACCGGAGTATCGAGGATATCTCACATATTGAGATTGTTGATCTGAAAAAGGACAAACCGAAGAAAAAAATGGAGATGCTCTTTTCGCCCAATTTCACTATTGTTGACTCTAAAGGCAAGTCCCTGGAAATTACAGATTTGAGCGGCTACCCACAGATCGAAACATTCACAAAAGAAGTGGGCGACGGCAGAGGCTACCATGGATTGAAGCAGTTCACCGGCGTATCCCTCCGTGACCTGCTCAAGAAAGCAGGCGTTGGTTCAGAGACGGACACTGTCTTTCTTGTTTCCTCTCCTGACGGTTATCAGGCAACCTTTTCCTATGGAGAGGTATTTCTTGCGCCCGGAGGTGAGAGAATCATCGTTGCAGATAAAATCGGCCAGAAACCTTTGAAGGACGGCGGCAGATTTCTCCTTCTTCCTCCTGATGACCTGGCAGCAGACAGAGATGTAAAAGCAGTGAATAAAATAGAGATAATTTCTATGGACAGTATAAAAAAAGAAAAGGGGAAATAGAAGTAGTGAACAGAGGGTTCCATTTCAATCTCTACGAGACCGAATGTATTGAACAATATCGGAGTGTAATCCATGTCTGACCTGGCCTTATCAGGACTGGATATTCGGACGCCTTCTCTGGCACACCATCCTCAGTGGAGGAAGTGTTTCCTCGTTGCGGTGGCACTACATCTGGCAATTCTGTCCATTCCCATATCAAAACTCGGCGGCTACTACGGTAGGGATAGTAGGGAGATTGAGGTTTCCGTCATACCGGAACCCACCCCTGTAGCGACGGTCCCGCCGGTAAAACCGATCTCTCGGCCTGTTCAGCCATTGAAGATAGAAAAAATTAAGAACCCACCGCCAAGCCGTCCCGAAGGAAAAAAAACCGCCGAAGAGCCGCAGAAAATCGTTTCCCCTGATCTGGTTCCATCAAGAGAAATGGTTCAGGTGGGACCGGGTTCGGGCGGTGTGGCCATTGTCGGCGGAACAGGAACAGGTGCAACCCTCTCCGGGTCTGCCGGAGAACCGGGAGGATCAGGCTCAGGACTGGGCCGACGCGGTGTAGGAGGCGGCGGGGGTGGAACAGGCCCCGTGGAGTCGCAATTCGGCACCGGAGACGGACCTCAATGGGCCTATCAGGAGAAACCTGTCTATCCTTACGCTGCTCAAAGGTTGGGAAAGAAAGGAAGAGTCGTTCTAAAACTCACTATAGACGAGAAAGGAAACCTTACTAAAACTGAAGTGATGGAAGCCACGGATCAGATCTTCGTCTCCGCCGTTCTTGATGCAGCTCGAAGATCAAAGTTCCGCCCTGCGCGGAGAAACGGCGTGCCTTTTGCCGCTTGGGCCACTTGGCCTGTCACTTTCAGTCTCGGCGATCATTCGTGACGTGGCCGGAATATCAATTGCAGAAAGTATTTTCAAAACACGGTGGTGTGCCTGGCCGGAGTCTATCCGGCTGCGGTACTTAACAAAGTAATGCTCAACAGGCTCCTCACGGGGCCAGGGAAGGAGAACTATAATGTGGTATATGCTTGTCAAAGGCGGGTGGATGATGATCCCGCTGGCTGTCTGTTCACTCGTGGCCGTCACCATCATCATCGATCGTTTCATGTTTTTCAAACGCATCAGCGTGGCTCACAGGGCTGAAGAGGTAATCGGCCTCGTTCGGAAAGGACGCACAGACGAAGCACTCAGCATCGTCGACGAGACGGCCGGCGTCTCAGGAGTCTTGGTGCTGCCGCTCATGAAGGTATTTTCAGCGGGTATTACGCACCGATCCGAACCGGCCGGTGCCATGGAGGCGGCAGGAATTGCCGAGCTCTCCATGATGAGGCGGGGATTGGTGGCTCTCGATACTATTATTACCCTCTCACCGCTTCTGGGTCTCTTGGGCACCATCATCGGAATGATCAGCTCTTTCAATATCATGGCAACAACAGGTCTGGGACAACCCCACGCGGTAACAGGGGGAATCGCAGAGGCGCTCATCGCCACGGCATCGGGCATCACCGTCGCCGTCATCACCCTCGTACCCTACAACTACTTTCTTGCCAGGGTCGAACGGGAAGCCGATGTTATAGAAACCTACGCCACAAGGTTGGAGCTTGCCCTCAACGCGGCGCCGAAAGAGCAGGTACAATGAGGCTCCCCCGCAAAACAAGAAAGAAGGTTCGCATAGAGATCATCCCCATGATCGACACCATGTTTTTTCTCTTAGTCTTCTTTATGGTAGCAACCCTCACCATGACCATGCAACGGGGGATACAGGTTAATCTGCCCCATGCGGCAACCGCCAGAGACGATATTAAACAGGTCGTCACTTTGACACTCACGAAAGAAGGCAAGCTCTATTTCGACAAGGATGAAATAGGCTCTCCTGCGGAGATTCAATCACATCTGGCCTCCATGGGGAAACGAGCCGGGGAAGTATCGATAATAATCAATGCTGACAAGGCCGTCGAGCACGGCAGGGTTATTGAGGCCATGGACGCCGTACGCAAGAGCAGTATCACGAAGATAGCAGTTGCGGTAAGACCTGTAGGTTTATCCGGCAACTAAACCACCACAGGCCTTGTAGATTCGCAATAAAAACATGAAAACACAGTTCCCGATGCAAATCGGGTTGACCGTTCTTTTGTCATTAAGTTTGCCCTGTCGGCAGAGGCAAGAGGTTTCATAATCCGCAAGGTTTAAAACAGGGGACTATGCGCTTTACAGAAAATACTTTGAATTTTAAGAAAAAGGAGAGCATGAAGATGAATTTACTTATCGCCCTTGATGATACGGACAACAAGGAAAGCATAGGCACAGGCAGGCTTGCCCGCATGCTTGCACAGGACCTGACTGATAGCGGACTTATAAAACAAAAAGGCATAACAAGGCACCAGTTTCTTATCCATCCTGATATCCCTTATACCTCCCATAACAGTTGCGCCTGTATTGAAGCTGACGCTGACGCTGAAAACACGGATAAGATCTTTCACTTTTCCCGGGATTTCATCCTTGCCCATTTCAATGAAGGCGCAAACCCAGGATTGTGCGTGCTGGACCGTGAACGTGTGCCAAAAGAGCTTGTTCAGCTTGGCCGCCGGGCACAGACAGAGGTTGTTGCCATTGAGGATGCGCGGAAATTGGCAAATCAACTCAACATTCCGGTCTGGTGGTACGGGGATACAGGCCAGGGCGTTATCGGGGCTATGGGTGGAATCGGTCTTCGAAGCACCGGCGATGACGGCAAGTTTATCGGTATGGACGGCATACGGGACATCAAGGGCACAGTCACCGTAGGCGAGATATACAGAAAGACCTCCATAGTGAGGGTAATAACACTTACAGGCAAAGCACTGGGTAAAGACGAGACCATAAATACAATGAATTGGATACGTCCGGTGCTGCAAAACGGAGAACCTGTACTTACAGTGCTGAAGGAAGAAAATGAGTGGAGAACAATAGAAAAATCAAAAAGAAAAAAGGATAAGATATGAAACAATGGGATAGGCATTTATTCAACAAGTTTGCTCTCAGGGATATCATTTTTTTAGGGTTCTGCGCTACCTTCATTGTCGTCAGCCGCGCCGGACTTCGTCTTCATTCATATAACTTCATTGACTTCTTCCTGGTACCCGCTTGCGGGTGTCCCTCGACGTACCAAAATGTACGCCTCCGTTGCCTCCTCCTCGTCCGGGTACCCTCTGGGTGCTATCTTTGAATCAGAATTGGTATCATCTTCCGGGCTTGACTATGGAGTAATAAATAAAACAATGTTCCGATCATATTTAATAAAAACAGTCAGGAAAATCCAGTAACAAAATCAAATGTGATATTTATCATTGACATATTATGTTTAAATAATAATATATAAATACCAACATAATTAATAATAACTCCATAACAATGAACACAATTATTATGAAAAGACATCTTATTATATCTCTTATAATTGTTTCAATCGCCTTCTTATTCTTTGCGAGCCTGTCCCATGCTATCCTGGCAGGTAAGATCAGCATGCTTGAAGGCAGAGTAGATGTATTGAAGCCCGGGAAGAATACAACCTCGCCGGTAAAGGCGGGAGACTCTGTAGATGTGGGCGATATCTACCGTGCAAAGAGCGATGGAAAGGCAGAGATTACCTTCCTTAACAACAACATATTAAAGATTGCATCCAACACCAGGGCCGAGATAAAAGAAGCCATGTTTGAAGGAAATAAGAGCAGCAATATAGTTAAGCTCTACCGCGGGAGGGTTCAGGCCATCACCAGTGAAGAGTTTATCAAAAAAACGGCTGCCTTTGCAGAGGGCAACAAGTTTGAAGTACATACTCCAAATGCTATAGCAGGTGTCAGGGGTTCCAATATGATCGTCTCTTTCCTCCAGGGTATAACGGGGACTCTCTTACTCAGTGGGATAGGCTACCAATACAACCCCGGTGATCCAAACAAGGCAACAATTACCTTAACTAAGGGATCCATCTCTTTCGTTTTGACGGTCACATCTTCCCCAACCCCTGCAAGGCAGGCAACGGAGAGCGAAATCACCGTACAGGTGAAGACGGTTGTCCCGTCAACAGGATCAGGGGGTGGAAGCACCGGAGGACCAGGCGGAACTACCGGGGGTACCGGGGAAACCGTTTTTATTGCATCAGCCCCAACAACCGGAACGGCATCTCTCGCTGAAAAGGTGATTCAGTTTCTTGAGTCGGTCTTTCAAGCTAAATCTTCTACTCCACCATTGCCACCGCCGGTTATCACAACAGATACAACACTGCCAACCATACAAATAACCTCAAAACCGGCGGCATTAACAAACCAGAGTATGGCAACTTTTGATTTTCAATCTAATGAAGATGCAAACTTCAAGTATAGCCTTGATGCCAACCCCTGGGTAACAGTGAGCGGATCAAACCATAAAACAGTTACCCTGTCAGGGGTGTCAGATGGAAATCATACAATTTATGTAAAGGCAGTGAATCAGGCAGGTAATGAATCGACGACAACATCATATGCCTGGACAGTGGATACTGTTGCCCCGGCAGTGACAATAACCACATCACCGGCGGCATTGACAAACTCCGGCAGCGCTTCCTTTGCCTTTACAAGCAGCAAGACCGGAACATATACCTATAGTCTCGACAGCGGCGGGGTAACAACCACAACAGGCTCATTTAACTTGACCGGGCTCGCAGACGGAAGACATATTGTTGAAGTAAAGGCTACTGACCAGGCCGGGAATATCTCAACAAAATCATATACCTGGACAGTGGATACTGTGGCACCGACAGTGACAATAACCCAACAGGCATCACCTGCTGTTGACAGCAAAACCGATGTGAATGTTACCTTTTCAAGCAGCAAGACGTCCACTTATTCGTATAAACTCAATTCCGGTGCATGGATTGATGCAGCTTCTCTGTTAACCATCTCAGGCCTTTCCTCGGGAGCTCATGTGCTCTATTATAAGGGCGTTGATCAGGCCGGGAATACATCATCACAGAACTCTCTATCCTTCACACTAAACCGGGATTCCCTGTCAGGCAAGGTAGGCGGGATAGGGGGAATGGATTCAAGTGCAACAACAGCAACTTTGGAAGCAACAGGCGTGCAAAATGCAAACTGGGGCGGCTGGAAAACAAACCTTTCTTTTATCGCCGATATCGCATCAGGAGATTCATGGTCAATCCAGACCGGCGGCAGCAGCGGATGGAAACGTTGGATCGAAACCTCAACAGGCACATCAAACGGTACAAACCTTACGGGAATATCGGACCTTACCTTTCTAAGCTGGACAACCCTCGGCATTGGCGCAAAAGGGACCTTTACGGGTTCGGCTTCCGGCGGCAACTGGCAGGCCACAGTAAACGGCACAGGTAAGTACAGCGAAAGCGACCTCAAACATTACATTTATACCTATTATTCTTCTGATATGTACTATTATACATCGGAAGGGTGGTGCACAAGCGGGGAGATTACAGATTTCGGCGGCGGAGGTACACAATCCCTATGGGGCGGCTCCTATCCGACATCACTAACACTCATAGGGAAATACACGCCCGGTGACTATTCGGCCATATGGCACTCCGATAATGTTTATGCCAACAATTATTCAGAGGATCGCAGGATAACCTTCGATTCACCCCCCGGCGCCATAAGGGGTTTTCTTGTGGGCGCCCGCGCATCAGATAATACAATGGATGCAAGGATTGCAAGCCTTTATGTAAAAGACACTGCCCAAAGCGCGGGGATTATATTGGGGAGCCTGTCCGGGAATGCCTATCCCGGCATCGGCATGTTCATGATGACAGGCACAATGAACGAGCCTGTTGAAATGGTTTCGTCTGGCATCGGTTTTGAAGCAAAAGACTTTGCCGGCCTTGGAATTTATTATGATTCGGTAAGTGATTCAAAAAGCGAACTTATCTGGGATCCTTCAGGCTCTTTCACCGGCGGCGGAACCATCGTGCCCGTAACGGGAATGCATACTCGCGGATGGATCAAAGATGCCGGTGAACAGAGAGATTGGGGTATCTGGCTGCATAAAATCGGCGGCACATATTCGGGAACAATATCCGATTCATGGCAGGCATCCTTTGATTTTATCGGGGATACAACATCTGAAATCATGGGGACTCAAACATGGGGCACAAAATGGTCCAGCGCATCGTCTGACCAAAAAAAGATACAGGGTATGACATACGGATACGGCACGGGGTCTGTGCGGGACGGTGAATCATCAACGCCAAGCACATGGGTAAGCGCGGGGGAAACAGTCGGCACCTTTAACCCCGCTGCTACGCCCAGCCCTACCTTTCAGGCCATCTCCACAGGCGCCTACATCGAGACAAATAAATTTCTCGCAATGGCAGATACTGACGCCGGAAGAGCAATGCTCCAGAAGCTCAATATCCCCTGCATACAGGTAGGCAGCGCCGATCTTACCGGGAGCGGGGCTTATGGTGACGGTTTAACCCTTACGGTAAACATGTATAATACTAAATTTTTTGCCGCTACAACCGGAGGCCCTGCAAGGATATGGGCAACCGGTGGAACAGGGGAATCACAAGGGGTACAGGGCAGTTATAACGGGTGGGGCGCCCCTCCATCAGGCACAACCGCAGTTTTAAACGGCGGCAGCGGACTTGCTGCCACTTTTACTGTGAAACAATTTGATGGATCCACCTGGCGCGCGGCAATAGCCGGCACAGGAGGTTTCAACGGTTCTACGAGTTTCAAGGGCGCAGGCGCAGGCAAAGTCAACGCCGAAATGAAAACCTTCAGTGGCACCGCAGCAGGAACGGCAAAGTAAATTTTCGGTAAAAAATGAAACTCCCCGCAGCAGAGCAGCGAGGTTCTCCCTCACCCTGCCCTCTCCCACAAGACGCGGGTCCCCGGCTAAGAGCAGGATATGGCATATTGGCATATATTCAGGCAAGACATCCTGATAAAGTATGATACTGGTGGGGTTATGAGTGAGCTGGTAAGTTACAATCGAAGGTCTGAAGACTTGCCGGAAGAAATTGCTAACACTGTGATAGCAATTTCTGGAATCTCCGGAAAGTCAACGCGGATGCTGCTTCACACAATTACATGCAATACTTTAAGCGACTATAAAATCTCATGCTTGACATGAAAAATGAAATGATTTAACATTCTGAATAAGCTTTTCAAATAAAAAAGGGGGTTATATGAAAAAACCAATCTATATCTCTATTATTTTATTGTTTGTTTATTGCTGTTTTGCCGGTTTATCCTTTGCGGCAGAAAAACCCATAAAACTTGGTGTAATGTTTATTATGTCAGGACCTATGGGCGGTTATGGCAAGCATGGTAAGCAGGCAGTGCAGATGGCTATGGACGAGATAAACTCAAATGGCGGGATTTTAAACAGGAAAGTAGAGGCTATTTTTGAAGACACCAAGCTCAAGGTAGATATAGGCGAAGAGATTGCAAAAAAGTTTATTACTAAAGATAAAGTGGACTTTATCATAGGGCCCACTTCCAGCGCCGTCGCAGTGGCTGTGTCGAAGATTGCAAGCCAAAATAAGAAAATATTGATTTTAACGCAAGCGGCAGCAAATTCAATGACAGATGATCTGTTTAGCCCTTACCAGTTCAGCATACTGAGCAATGCCATGATGCATTCGCGCTCCGGGGCATATTATATGTCTTCAAAGCCATTGAAACGCTGGATGTGCATCGGACCGAATTACAACTACGGTCATGAATCATGGGCGGCATTCAAGAACAAGCTAAAGGAACTTAGACCGGATGTAGAGTTTGTTGGCGAGTTATGGCCTAAGCTTATGGAAGCTGATTATACGCCTTTTATTAAAAAGATTGCTGAACTCAAGCCGGATGCAGTTTGGTCGCCTTTATGGGGCAATGATGCAAATAACTTTATTAAACAGGCATTGCCCTCCGGTCTGTTTAATACTATAAAGTTTGCCTTTCCTGATGGGGCGGCGCTTGAGACACTTATACCTCTTGGGAAGGATTTGCCGGAAGGTACATATGTGGCAGCACGTTACTTTTTTCTTACACCTGATTCGGACATGAACCGAATGTTTGTTAAAGCCTATTACGAGAGGTTTAAAGAATACCCGGATTATATGGCAAACGAGACATATGCCGGTGTTTATTTTATAAAGGCTGCTGTAGAGCGTGCAGGCTCATTAAATGCTGATAAAATCATTAATGCTGTTGAAAAGGAACCGTTGGCATGGGAGACCCCGGAAGGTTGGAAGATAATGAGGAAAGAAGACCATTCCGTTGTTGAGGACGTTGTATGGGGCGAGACAATATACAGCGAAAAATACGGGTTTTCCATTCTGAAAAACATGGAAGCTATACAGGCAGAACAGATATGCCGTACTCCGGATGAGCTCAAGGCAGTTCGTGATAAATACAGTAAGAAGATGAAGGAAGGTAAAAAGTAATTTAACGATGAGAAAACTTCTCCTCATTACCAAATGCAGTGTACCGGGGCGGGAAGTCATACCGTGATACTGCATAAGAGATAGAAGATCTTATTGAAATATGGAAGGCAGGATCAGAAATGGTTCTGCCTTTTTCTTTATTACAAACGTTGATCATCAATTATTGTTGTGCTGTAACCCTAATGTAATACCAATTCGCATTCATAGATAGAACGAGGCAACGAGGAGGAACCGACGCAGGCGTGCTTTCCGGTACGTCGAGGAGCGTGACGACGAGGTAACGAAGTTATATGATTGAAGGCGAATTGGTATAAAATATTTAGAATTGACATCAAAAATCACACAGACTATTATGTACAATACCTATGGACCAAAGAAAGATCGCGTTATTTGATATAGACAAAACCATCTACAACGGCTATCTGATTTTTCCCCTGGCTGAATATTTTTTGAAAGAGCATATCATCAGCAAGGATATTGTCGATAACCTGTATCAGGATCTGCATTTGTATCGGTCAAAACATGTTGATTACGAAACAAGTGTTGAGCATTTCAATATGCACATGGCTTACGGTTTGAAAGATCATTCTTTCGGTTCAATCCTCAGCGCAACAGCTACTTTTCTTGAGACTGAGGAGGGCAGCAATTTCTTTCCCTTTGCAGAACCGCTCATAGAATTATTGGAGAAAACGTACGATATCTATCTTATCACCGGAGAAATGCAATTTGTCGGCAAAGCGGTTGCAGATTATTTTTCCGTACACGGATATATTTCAACAGAGATGGAGGTTGAAAATGTCGTGTTCACCGGAAACATTAGCAAGTCCTTGGCAAAGAAGGAAGGAAAAAGAGATGCCGTTGAAGACCTCTTTTGTGTATATCCATACAAGGACTCCCTGGCTTTCGGTGATTCAGAGGGGGATATAGCTATGCTCAATAAGGTTGCAAACGCTTTTTGCATAAATGCTACAGAAGGTCTCAGGGAAGTTGCACTCTCAAGGGGATGGCATATAGTCACACCTATGTCTATTATTGAAGCTGTGAAAAAGGTTTTGTAGAAATTTCAGAAACAAAAAGATTGTCTACCGGGAACGGGGTATCCTTATTTCGCAAAATAATTTTCTGGATAACCCCCATACCCTCTTTCACGACCGCATTGGACTGACAACTGACGGCAAATACATTCAGTTCATTTTGACAAAAATATTATCCGGGCAGGCATATATTTCACTTTTTTAATTATTATCCCAGCCTCTTTTTAAACCTCAGGGAACTCAGCATCATTACAAACATTCCAAGTATGAATAGCTCAAGCATCTGAGGCCAGAGGATATCAATCCCGTTTCCTTTGAGAAAAATCCCTCTGATGATTACAAGAAAATACCTCAGCGGGTTAAGGTATGTGCCGTACTGTACAGCCGGCGGCATATTCTCAATCGGGAACATAAGCCCTGATAAGAGTACGGCAGGTGCAAAGAAGAGGAACGTTGCCATCATGGCCTGTTGCTGAGTTCTCGATATTGTGGAAATAAACAATCCTATGCCGAGAACCGACAGGAGATAGATGGCAGTGCAGAAAAACAGGAGCGTAAGCGAGCCTGCAATAGGAATGGAAAACCAGAATACACCTACCGTAGTCACAAGGAACATATCGAAGAATCCTATCATGGCAAAGGGGATGGTCTTGCCCAGTATGAGTTCAACAGGTTTAAGAGGCGTCACCATAAGCTGTTCCATGGTGCCCATCTCCCTTTCCCGCACAATTGCCATTGCGGTCAGGAGAAGGCATATGAGCATTACCATAATAGCGATAATACCCGGCACATTATAGTTTCTGCTTGTGAGATCAGGGTTGTACCATGCCCTTGGACGCACTTCGAATTTGACCGTATTTGCCCGAACCTTCTGAACGCTCAAATCACCTGCGTATTTCATAATGATTCTGTTTGCGTATCCCATGGCCACAAGAGCCGTGTTTGAGTCTGTCCCGTCAACAAGGACCTGTATTTCTGCCTGTTTCCCCTTTTTCAGGTCTGAGGAAAAGCCGCGGTTTATCTGAATAGCCGCTGTGATCTTCCCCCTGTCGAACAAATCCTGAATAGCATCATTTGAAGAAATATCGTAATCCATGCTGAAATATTTCGAGGCGCTGAACCTTCTTGCAAGCTCGCGGCTTTCATAGGATTTGTCAAGGTCATATAATGCCGTCCGTATACTGTTAACATCCGTTGTAACCGCATAGCCGAAAACAATCAATTGCATAATCGGCGTACCAAAGATGACTGCCTTCATGCGCCTGTCCCTGAAAATCTGGATAAACTCCTTTATTACCATCCTTTTTATCCGCTCAAACATGGTTCATTCTATCCTTTTTTTGAATTTCTTCAAAGCCAGCACAAACACCAAAATGCCAAA
This sequence comes from Pseudomonadota bacterium, assembly GCA_026388255.1. Lineage (NCBI taxonomy): Bacteria > Pseudomonadati > Pseudomonadota > Pseudomonadota bacterium. The sequence goes on from JAPLKC010000083.1 coordinate 88,137, forward strand.
GACAGACAGAAGCAATGTCTCCGGCAGCAGAAAAGACAGGGTGTTTCCTTTCAAGAATATCCCCTTGAGTATGGCAACAAAATACCGGGCCGGAAAAATATAAGTTATGATCTGAAGGGGCCTGGGCATGTTGAATATGGAAAACATAAAACCTGACAAAAGCAGCGCAGGCAGATATGACACAATCAAAGATGCCTGACATGCTACGATCTGTGATTTTGTAACAACCGAGATAAGTATACCCATGCTTAAACCGCCAAAAAGGAATATACTGGACAAGGTTATGAGTAAAAAGATGTTGCCTTTAAGGGGAACGCCAAAGAGGTATATAACTATCAGAATTGACATGACCATATCAATTAAGCCGATGAGAAAATACGGTATCAACTTGCCCAGGATCAGCTCCGGCGTTTTCACAGGTGTGGATATGAGCTGTTCCATGGTGCCCCTCTCCCATTCTCTTGCTATGGTGAGTGATGTAAGAAGCGCTGCGATAATTGACATTATAACGGCGATCAGTCCCGGTATGATAAAATTCCTCGATTTCAGCTCAGGGTTGTACCAGACCCTTGTACGGGCATCAATGAGCGGCGTTATTCGGCTGCCTGTAAGTCTGTTGGCATAGATGTCCGATATGCCTGTTATATAACCAAGCGCAATAGTTGCCGTGTTTGAATTGCTCCCGTCAACGACTATCTGAATCTGTGCGTTCCTGCCTGTCCTTATGTTTTTTGAAAAGTCTTCCGGGATGGATATTGCTGCTTTCGCCTTCCCTGAATCAAGATATCTGTTTATTTCATCATGTCTGTCCATATAGCCGACTATAGAAAAATAACCTGATTCTTTAAATTCCCTGATAAATTCCCTGCTCAGACTGCTTTTGTCACGGTCGTAAACCACGGTTGAGAGGTTGTCAACATCGAGAGTAATGGCATATCCAAAGATAAAAAGAAGTATAACGGGCATTAAAAATGCCATGGCAAGGCTTAAAGGGTCGCGCCGTATCTGGATCAACTCCTTTTTAGCGATTGCCTTTATGCGCAACAGTTTCATATCATGCAACCTCTATCAGGGTGACGAATACGTCTTCTAAAGAAGGTACGATCTTTTTTATGCTGCCCACTGTAATACCGGATGTTTTAAGTATCTCTTCAATTTGAGGGAGCGCCGTTCCGGCGTTTTCCACAATTATATGGAGTGTGCTGCCAAAAATAGCTGCCTGAACATTATGCCCCTCCAGCGCCTCCATTGCTTCCACAACCCTGTCAACCTCTATCTCAAGGACATCTCTTGTCATGTATCTACCTTTCAGCTCAGAGGGTTTGCCCTGAGCTATGAGTTTTCCTCTGTAGATCAGACCGAGTCTGTGGCAATATTCCGCTTCATCCATATAGTGGGTCGTCACAAATACAGTAGTCCCTGCCTTTGACATTTCGTTGATAAGTTCCCAGAAACGGCGTCTTGATAAAGGATCAACGCCCGATGTAGGCTCATCAAGGAAAAGTATCGTAGGTTCATGGAGTATTGCGCAGCCCAGGGCAAGTCTCTGCTTGAAACCTCCCGGGAGTTCTTTTGTAATGGCGTCCCGCCGGTCCATGAGCCCTGCCATATCAAGAACCCATTCCTTCCTTGCCATTTTCTTTTCCTTGGGGACACCGTAAATGCCGCTGAAAAAATCTATATTTTCAGCTATCGTGAGATCGTCATAGAGGGAAAACCTCTGGGACATATAACCGATATGTTGTTTTATCTGCTCTGACTGGCGTACGACATCATACCCCCCTAAGGTTCCATTCCCCTCAGTGGGAGCCAGAAGCCCGCAAAGCATCCTGATAGTCGTTGACTTGCCTGCACCGTTCGGTCCGAGGAACCCGTATATCTCACCCTTCATAATACTGAGACTTACATCGTCTACTGCAACGAAATCCCCGAATTTCCGGGTCAAACCTTCAACATTTACCGCAATATCTTCAACAGATTTGTCCTGATTCATTAGATTCCTGTCTCTACTCCTGCTCTAAGGAATTGTTTCAGTTTAATAGGTCCAATAGGAATTATAGTACCTATTAACTGCTGTAGACCCTATTAACTGTTTCTGCTTCATTGCTTCACCATTGAAATAAATACATCCTCTATAGAAGGCAATATCTCCCGGTAATCCTTTATCTCCATGCCTTCAACCTTCAACTTCTCAATAATTTCAAAAACCATGCTCTTTTCCACAAGGGTAATATGGAGCCTGTCGCCGTAGATGCTCACACCCTGAACACCTTTCATGCGAACAACAACCTCCCTTGCAGCATGGGCATCATCACTCCACAGCTCTAACATGGGAAGTTTGATAGCTTTTTTAATTTCAGCAGGTTTGTCCTTTACGAGCAGCTTTCCGTTGTATAAAAGCCCGATCTCCGTACACCGCTCAGCCTCATCCAGATACGCAGTAGAGACAAAGATTGTTACATGCTCTTTCAACAGACCGTAGAGTATTTTCCAGAAATCCCTCCGCGATACCGGATCAACACCGTTTGTCGGCTCATCGAGGAAAAGAATCTCAGGCGTATGGATAAGGGCACAGGCAAGTCCGAGCTTCTGCTTCATCCCTCCGGATAGCTTTCCTGCAAGCCTGTCCGTAAAGGGTGTGAGATTGCTGAAGCCAAGGAGCTGCTCGATCCTTGAAGGCCGCTTGCTTTCAGGGACATCATAAAGGTCTGCGTAAAAAAGAATATTTTCCATAACGGTAAGGTCTTCGTAGAGGCCGAACCGCTGAGACATATAACCGATGTTCTCCTTTATCTGCTCGCCCTCTGTAATAATGGAGCGGGACCCAACCCATGCATCACCGGATGTAGGCTCCATAATAGCGGCAAAGAGTCTCATAACCGTTGTTTTCCCTGCTCCGTCCGGGCCGACAAGACCAAAAAGTTCACCTTTTCTGACTTCAAGGTTGAGGTTATCAACAACTACATTGCCGGCAAAGGTCTTTGTCAGATTTTCAGTTTTTATGGCAATGTCGTTCAATATAAACCTCGTAACATATAATACCCGGTCAACATGGAGGGGGATTCAAAAATCATTACGGCTTTAATTCAATCCTCACATCTGCTGGCATGCCGGGCTTCAATTCATCATTTACATTTTTTACCCTTACTTTCACACCGAATACGAACTTAACCCGCTCTTCCTGCGTCTGAACATTTTTCGGGGTAAATTCCGCCTCGGACGATATAAACGTAACAGTGCCTTCATATACCTTCCCTTTAAATGTATCGACTGTTATTCTTGTCTTTTGCCCCAGTTTTATCCGGCCAAGCTTGTCCTCTTTCACATATACCTTGATCCACGGCTGCTCAAGATCGCCTATCGTTACAACAGGCGTGCCTGAAGCAATAGTCTCACCGGCTTCGACATGCTTCCTCAGTACAACACCGTTCACAGGGGCATAGATCATCGTATCCTTTAACCTTTCCTCTGATGCGGTAAGCGCTGCCCGGGCTTGTTTAACACGGTGTCCCGCGATGTTGATTTCTTCTTTTCTCGGCCCTTCCCTGACGAGGCTCAACACCTCAAGGGCATTCCTGTGGAGGGCTGTACGGGCATCGTAGGCGCTTCTTGCAACATCAAACTGGGATGCAGATATGGCACCATTTTTGTAAAGTATCTCTGCCCTTTCATAATCTTTTTTTACCTTTTGCAGCTCTGCTTCCTGGGCATTCATCTGCGCTTTAGCCTGCTCTATCTCCTGAGAACGGGAACCGGCTGACAGCTCTGCAAGTTTTGTAGTTGCCTCATCCAGGGATGCCCTGCCCTGGGCCACTACTGAAGCGATCTCTGCACTGTCGAGTCTGGCCAGCAGATCACCGGCTTTTACCTTATCGCCTTCATCCACAAGGCGTTCCGTAACCCTGCCGGGTGCTTTAAAGCCCACGTTTGTCTCTGTTACCTCAACATTGCCGGAAAGGATCATTGCCCCGTTGTCTTTTTGCTCTTTGAGGTTATACACGACCAGGAAAGTTATCCCTATGACAATCACAGCTAAAACTATCAAAATTCTCTTTTTCTTCATTTCCCTGCCTCCCCGTCATCCCTGTCTTCGCCAATAGCCTTCCTCAAATAAGCAATGGCAGTCTCTCCATCAAAAATTGCCTGATAATAATCCGTTTCCGCCCTTAAGAGGGTTGTCTGCGCATCAATTACATCCTGGCTCATACCGGTACCTGTATCATATTTGAGTAATTCTATTCTGAGGTTTTCGCGTGCGCTCTCAATGGCCTTTCGGGTAACTTCTAACCTCTCCTGTACATTTGCAATGCTCAGATGGGCATCTCTCACCTCACGGGTTATGGCGTGCTTTAACGAGCGTTCTTCCTCTTTTGCCTTTTCCAGTTGCACCTTTTCCCTGTTTATCTCCGATTTTATAGACCCGCCGTCCATAATGGGCATCGTCAATTTCACGCCGTAATACCAGTTCTCTCTGAATCCGGTGTCACTGCCGGCAGCACCGCCATACTGGCCGGCTACAAAAATATCAGGGAGTCTCCTGCCTTCAGCTATCTTTATTCGTTCTTCACTGATAAGCCTCTTTTTGGCAGCGGCTTTATAATCCGGTCTCCTAGATAATGCCATGTCCGCGCTTTCTGCAAGGGCAGGACGGGATACATCCGCAGTCTTTTCATGAACAATGGAAATCCTGACGTTCATATCGTCCATACCCATGAGGGTCTTTAAAAGCTCGTAGGCGCTTGCAAGGCTGTTCTTTACAAGAAGTCTGTTTTCCATCGCATGGGCAAGCTCAACTTCTGTCTTAAGCAGATCGAGCCTCGGCGCAACACCTGTTTTAAGATAGACCTCCACGTTTCCTTTATGCACCTCAAGCTGTTTCACCGATGCATCATTGGCAAGAAGTAGTTTTTCAAGCTGTGCAATCTTGTAATATATGCTTGAGATGTTATAAACAAGCTCCTGCTTACTCATCCTGTAATTGTCCTCGGCAACCGTCTTTTTCATTTCAGCTACATTTACACCCCTGAAGAGTCTTCCACCCTTGAATATAGGTAGCTTGAAGGAAACACCGGCATCCCATAAGGTACTTCTGAATAAAGGAAAATCAGTTCCCGGACCTATAGGCGGCACTATTACAATGGGCGTGAGAGGGGTATCATAACGATACCGGGTAATGCCGCCGCCTGCATCGATCTTCGGCATTCTGTCAGCCTTTGCCGAGTCTATCCCGTACGTTTCCGCTTCTATATCCTTTGCAGCTATCCTGATCCTCGGATTGTTTTTCATGGCATATCTGATTAACATTGAAAGCGTATATTTATTGCAATCCTCTCCGGTCAGGGATTTATCTCCTGACAACCCTGCCGTGTTGGCCGACAGGTAATGCTGCCCCGTTTCCTGTGCATAAGAAGGGGCATGATGCGCCGTACAGATCAGGACAATAATAATAACAGCAATGCATTTAACCATATTTATTCTTTTTTTGATCAACATTTCAGTACCATTCCCTTTCATTTGCCCTTTCATTTGCCCTTTCATTTGCCCTTTCATTTGCCTTCTCCTTCAACATGCCCGCCGAGAGATTTGATTGCCTCTACTGAAAATACGGTTATATGGTCTGCTATAGATTCTATCTCCTCTGTCCTGAAGTTGTCCTGGTGAAAAAGTTTCTTGATTACATGCTTTGCATAAACAAAAAAAAGACACTGGCTGACTATGCTTAAACAACAAAAACGAATTGTCTCTTCGCTCGACGGTTTTTGAAGTATTTTCTGTGCAACAGAAGAAAGAAATACAAAAGTAGGCTGTATCGTTTCTTCAATCAGGATATCAAGCGCCTTCGTAGGTTCCATATACTCCCTTGCAACAAGTTTCCCGAACCAGGAATACTGGCCTTCTTCAAGCGTCCGAAAGAGAAAGGATCTTATAAAAAACCTGAGATGTTCTTCCGGGGTTTTATGTTCATCTATCCGGAGATCGAGGGGATATTTTTGAAAAGCCACCTCCCGCCAATATTTCAAAACTGAGACGTAAAGACTCTCCTTGTCACCGAAATGATAATTTACGGCAGCAATATTTACATTGGCCTTCTTACATATATCCCTCACCGTTGCATTTCTGAATCCGTTTTCGGCAAAAGCTTCTCCGGATGCTTCAAGAATACGTTCACGTGTACTTAGGCTGATTTGTTTACTATTCTCCATAAACCTCATTTATAAACATTTGTTTTAATTATATGTTTAAAACAATTGTTTTATTTTGTCAAGTATTCTTTCAAAGAAGGTGCGCAAATAATTTTCTTCCTTTTGAGGGCAGTCATTGTTATATTTCTATAGTTTATTATAGATTTATGCTTACGGAAGGAGCAAGGTGGTATATATTAATAGTACCACAGGTTTACCAGTGGGAATCTGTAAATGGAAAAGGGATAAAAACAACTTTTTTCTGGAAATGATTGCATGGGTTTTTTCAGGAACAGTGAGGTATATTTAACATGGACAATCGATTACCTGATTTATTGAAAGCTTGTGAGAAAGGCGATTCGGCAACTGTAAGGATTATGTTGGGCAGGGGCGCCGACATAAATGTGGCGGACAATAATGGATCGACTCCGATCTTCTATGCTTCTATGTATGGTTTTGCCGATACGGCAAGGGTACTTATCGATCATAACGCAGATATTAACGCAAAGAATAATCTCGGCAATACACCCCTCATGTATGCATGCACATCAGGTCACGCAAACGTTGTTAAGTTACTGCTGTCCAGAAATACCGATGCAAATCTAAAAGACAAGTTTGACGATACCTGTATCATCATTGCAAGCAAAAGAGGCTACATAGAAGTTGTGAAACTGCTTGCTGCCTATAAAGCGGATTTAAACGCCAGGGACAGGCACGGCAATACCTCTCTGATGCATGCCTGCCTGAGTTCACACACGGGAATAGCCGCTTTTCTCATAGAAAACAACGCCGACCTGTCGGCTGCCAACGACAAAAATCAAACTGTCCTCGATATTGCCGTCAAGATGAGACTTGATAAGATAGCTGATGTTATAAAGAAGAAAACATAAAGGCAGGATCAATACAAAACTTACATAATTTTGATGATTTCATAAGTCCGTTTACCTCCAGGGGCAGAAAAATTCACTTCATCTCCTACAGATTTGCCCATTAATGCCCTGCCGAGAGGCGAACTCATGGAAATTTTACCATTTTGGATATCGGATTCGTAGGGACCTACCAATTGATAAACCACCTCTTCGTCGGTATCAAGATTCATCAGGGTAATATTGCATCCGAATTCAACGTTTTCACCTCCAGCCTTTTTCACGTCTACAACTTCTGAATTCGTGATCATCACTTCTACTTCGGCAATCTTTTTCTGGAGGAACTGGTATTCCTCTTTTGCAGCATCCAATTCGGCATTTTCCGAAATATCACCATGAGCCCTTGCCTCTTCTATCGCAAGTATAATTTTCGGCCTTTTGACGGTAAGCAGCAACTCGCGTTCTTTCTTCAGATTTTCATAGCCTTCACGTGTAATAGGTGATTTCATATCGACCCCCAATATAATCCGAGCATAAAAAACAATAACACTGTTTCATGCAGATTTTCAATACGTTTCAACTCATATCCCTGCATCTTAAGGGAAAATCAGCATTATCGCCTGCCGGGATTGTAGTAGATTTATTAGAATTCAATTACAGAATTACTTTGATGTTTTGTCCGTTCCGATGCATTTTCCATCGTAATAATCCCACACATTACACATACTTCCATTTTTAAAGGTACAGTTTCCCTGTTCATTATCCATGTTGTTATTCCCTGTAGCTGTATACATTCCCCCTGTAATCACACAAATTCTTGCAGCAGGGGTTACATAACCGGTAACCTTTACACCGCCTACAGGGCATTCTCCTCTGAACATAGCCCATTCCTCGCACTGACGGTTCTCTTTAAATATGCAAATACCGTATTCTCCTCCATCACCCCTTTTTTGGATAGAGAGTGTTCCGCCCTTGTTTACGCAGTTGACTGAAGCTGGATTGGCAATAGCAGCCTTATTCATACCGGCGCATCCAACGGGGAAGACGATTGCTAAAATAAGAAATGTAATTGAAGTAAAAATAACAACTAATTTTTTCATATAAACCCTCCGGATACAGTTACTATATCCTTACTACCTTCAGGAGTATTATTATTTCTCCTGCTCGCCAATCAACGGCAGCACCTTGTCTATGCGGAAATAAACGAGATAGCGTTTTTCCTTCTGCTGGTCTTCTGGTACTGTGTAAGATTTTCTCCATCTTATTTTTGCAATGGCTTCTGGATCGGTTTCTTCTTTAATCCTGGAAAGATACAATCTTTTTCCAACGAACTTTTCTCCAGCCTCTATGAAAATATATGCAGCATGAGGGTTTGACCTTAAATTTTCATGGGTCAGACGTTCAGTCATAATATATGCAATAGTTTCCTCATCGATGAAATGTGGCCTCGAATAAATAGCCACATTTACCTTTCCCTCTGAATCTGCCGTTGCCAGTACTCCATAGCCGGTTACATTTTCAAAATATTCACTGAGATCCATCAATGCCCTCCTGTATAATCCGAAAGTAATGTAAATATATATTCATTATAGCAAGATTTCATCTATAGACAATGATTTTTTAACATAGGCCTTATCATATAAATAAAGTTTCTGTTGCTAAAGACACCTATATTCATTATGTTATATTAATGAAGATCATCTCAGGTTGCCAGACAGGCGTTGACAGAGCGGCCATCGATGTCGCAATAGAGATAGGCTTGGATTATGGGGGTTCTGTTCCCAGAGGAAGGCTGGCAGAAGACGGGGCGATAGACAAGAAATATGATAAACTTACGGAACTTGAGACAGACCGTTATGAATCCCGTACTGAAAAAAATGTGGTGGACACAGATGCAACATTGATATTTACTGTAGGCGCCCCTTTAGGGGGCACTGCATTGACAATAGAATGCGCTAAAAAGCATAGGAAACAATATCTCCTTATTGACCTTGAAAAAAAGCCCGATAATGAGATAATTGAATCGATTCAAACATGGTTATCCGATAATCAGCCTGAGATCCTGAATGTAGCAGGACCGAGGGAGTCATCAGCGCCCGGCATATATGAAAGGGTTTTTATTATCCTGTATAATATTTATGATCCCTTGACATAAAACAGATGAAAGAAGAAATTAACCTTATCCCCTCTGAATTGAAGGCAATTGAAGAACATAAGTGGTACCTCTCTGAACAGCAGGGGAAGGAGGTATCCTTTGAAGAAGCTTTAAGAGATTTTCTGGATAACTACGAAGCCGACTGGATGAGGGAAAAGCAATGTTTGGACTGCAAAGAACAGGCAGATCAGATATTACAATACAAATGGCTTCGTTCAGAACAGGAAGGCTATGATATCGGCAAAGATACAGCTTCCAAGGAATGGATAAGCAAGTATGCCCATATATGGCGAGAAGAAAAAGAAAGCCTTGAGGCCAACGGTTTTACCAAAATGCATATAAAAACAGGAAAAGAAAAGCAAATAAAGACAATCGTCCTATCGGATATTGCACATAATTATGATTGTGAAATATATATAAATAAAGACAGAATGAAATTCCATAACTTTATTATTGCCGGAAGAAAAAACTTAAATATAAAGTCAATCCTTTGTCCTGTTTTGTTGGATTTTTCTAAAGATGAGGAAGTGCGTTTTTTGGCGACCGGCTCAAGAGTTGAAGAAGCGCTGGCATCAATCAGAGAGATAATAGTTTAAAACCTTGATACTATTTTTAATTGCCGCAGGTTCATACCCCGAAGCTTGCTTAGATATTGCTTCAGGTTGTTTTCTCGTTTTTGATACCCGGTGGCTTGCCGCGGGGTGATTCATTCCACCGGATAGATTCCCTACAACCTTCTGCGAAAGTTTTTTTAGTTTTTGTCTTTGATATTATAGTCCGCTTGCGGCAGGGCGGCAATTCATTTGCCGATACAAAATCTGGTAAAAATGCCCTGTAAAATCTCGTCAGGACATGTCTCGCCTGTAATTTCACCAAGACGCAATAGGGATTCCTGAAGTTCAAAAGCCGTAAACTCTAAAGGCTCCTGTTCTATTATACATGTAATTGCCCTACTGATGGCTTCTGCCGTCTTTTCGAGCGCATCCCTGTGCCTCATGTTCGTGATAAGCACATCGCCCCTTTTGAAACCTTTCTTCATCAGCCTTACATATATTTCATCTTTAAGCTCTTCGAATCCTATATCTTTTAATGCTGATATTTCAATCCATTGCAGGTTTCCGGATTTCAAAATAGTCTTCTCAAGCCTTTGTGTCAGGTCAATTTTATTTATAACGGGTACAACTGGCATCCCCTTGATTTTAGTTAAGATATCCTCGTCTTCCGAAGTATATGTTTCGGAGCCGTCGAGTACCCAAATGATGAGGTCTGTTTTAGGGATTTTCTGATTTACCCTCTCTACACCTTCTCTTTCAACTGCATCCCTGGGTTTCCGTAATCCCGCCGTATCAATTATCTTTACCTTTATGCCTTTTATATGAAAAGTATCTTCTATCAGATCACGCGTGGTTCCCGGGATTGGCGTAACAATCGCTTTCTCTTTGAGTAGGAGGGCATTCAAAAGGCTCGATTTGCCGACATTCGGCTTTCCCACGATGAGGACCTCCAGACCATGTTTGATTGCCTTGCCTTCATAATAAGAATTTACCAGTGTTTCAATCTCCTGCTTTGTCTTTCTCAGCCTTAAAAGAATTCCATTTTTATCTATCTCTACATCTTCTTCAGGAAATTCTATAAATGCATCTATTTCGATCAGCGCTTCTTTAATATCCCCCTTCAAAACATTAACTTTCCGGGATAATTTCCCCTCCAGTTGGTCAATAGCGTTTTTTAATTCTTCATCCGTTTCGCTCTGAATGATATCAAGAACAGATTCAGCCTGAAGCAGGTCTATCCTGCCATTGAGAAACGCCCTTTTTGTAAATTCACCCGGTTCGGCAAGCCTTGCGCCTTGCGCGATCATGATGGCCAGAATGCTCTTCAGGGTGGCATACCCGCCATGAGAGTAGACCTCTGCAATATCCTCTTTTGTGAAAGTATTCGGTGCATGCATGAATACCACAAATACTTCATCAACTATATTGTTGTTGTCCGGATTTGTAATGTGCCCGAGGTATAAGGTGCGTGGTTGATAAAAGCTATTTTTTTGATTTGGCTTAAATATCTTTTTCAGTATAGGGTGGGCAAACTGCCCGCTCATCCTAACTACGCCGATTCCTCCCTCGCCTACAGGGGTAGAAATGGCGCATATAGTATCATCTTTTTCCATTCATATTCTTTTTTCTGAGGGAAATGACTACCCTTTTCGTATGTCCTTCACCCTCGCTTTTGGTGTTCACATTTCTGTTGTTTTTAAAAAGCGTATGCACTACCCTTCTCTCGTACGGATTCAGCGGGTCTGTTTTTTGGATTCTGCCGGTCCTTTTAACTTTATCTGCCAGCCTTTTTACCATGATTGTCAGGCCTTTTTTCCGTTTTTCTCTGTAGCCGTTAATATCGACGAGAAGTTTCAATCCCTGCTTATATCGCTTTGCAATGGCAAGTCTGAGGATATGCTGGAGCGCTTCAAGCGTCTCACCGTCTTTGCCTATCAGAATGTCCCCGTGGTCACATTGTACAAGAAACATTAGTCTCTCGGGTGTATTTGTGACTTTTACATTGAAATCCAGATCGACGAATTTGCTTAACTCCTCCAAAAAAAACTTGCCATATTCTTCAGGGGTGTCCGTCTTGGGGGCGTCTAAATCAGGGACATCTGTCTTTGGTGTGTCTGCCCTAAGAGAGCCTGTCTTTTTAATCCTTGCCGTAATTCTTACTTTTTTGCTGCCGAGAAAACCAAGGATACCCTTTGTATCGATTTCCTTAACGTCTATTTCAAGGTCTCTTTCTTCGGCATTTAATTCAAGCAAAGCCTTTCTGATCGCATCTTCGTAAGTTTTGCCTTCTACTTCTATAAAATCCATGTTGCCCCCTCACGAGACTTTTTTATTAATGTAGTATTGTTGTCCTATGGATATTACGTTATTCACCAGCCAGTACAGGACGAGTCCCGCAGGGAAACCCCAGAACAGGAAGGTAAAGAGCACAGGCATGAAGAGCATCATCTTTTCCTGCATCGGGTCGGCAGTAGTTGGGGTCATTTTCTGCTGAATGACCTGAGTAACACCCATAACTAAAGGCAGAATTCTTATCGGTAACGAATATCCAAGAACACTGAAAGAAAATAAATCTTCCGGCGCAGAAAGATCATTAATCCAAAACATAAATGGTGCGTGACGAAGCTCTATTGCGCTGGACAATGCTTTATATAAAGCAAAAAATACAGGAATCTGGATAATCATCGGAAGGCATCCCCCCATAGGATTTACACCCTGTGTTTTGTACATGCCCATCATCTCCTGGTTTAACTTCTGCTTGTCATCCTTAAATTTCTCCCTCAATTTTTGAATCTGCGGCTGCAACTTCTTCATCTTATTCATTGACTGGTAGCTCTTAAGGCTCAAAGGATAAAAAATGATCTTTATTAATATTGTCAGAAGAATAATGTCTATCCCATAGTTATGTGTTACTTTGTTGCTATAGTTCATGCCAAGAATAAGCGGTTTTGCGATAACGTCAAACCATCCGAAATCTATTATTTTTTCAGCTTTTATATTGAGATTTTTCAATATATCGCTCTGTTTTGGACCAAAGTATAATTTTGCAGAAATATTCTCTTTATCCATGTGCAACCTGAGAACAGGGTCGCCGGCTTCGGTTTTTAAGATCGTAAGAGGCACCCTGGAATTATCCTGGGGTATATAAATAAAGGCAAAAAATCCTTCGTCGAGACCGGCATATACAAAATTTTTGTCAATCTCTATGTTCTTTTCAATCTTTTCTATCTGCTCAAATTTTTTACCATTAAAAACAAATGGTCCCTTAAAGGTATAGTCTGACGTTTTTTTGTGATTGATAACCGCGAAATCAAGGCGAGTCTTGTTTTTATCGGCGTCCTGCACTTCGATGTTCATATCGATTGTATAAGTATCAGGATAAAATGTATATGTTTTTTTAACTTTTTTGCCGTCACTAAGCATGCCGGTAAATACAACTTTCTCCAGTTTATCTTTTATTGTCACATTCTCCCTGTCCGGCTTGAAGTTTGTTCTATCGTCTATCGTTTCATTGTTAACAACTCTTGCGATCGTGGGAAGATATATATAAGGGGATATATCTTCAATAATCTCTTTATCCTTGTCATCTTTTACGGTCTCTTTATATTTTTTTAATTTTACGTTTTTTATCCCTCCCCCGAAGTCCGTCAATGTGACTTTAAGGAAAGGCGTCTCGACAAGTACATCTTTTGGGGGTTTTGCTTCAGTTTTAGGTTTAGCTATAATGCCCTTTATTTTTTGTTTAGCCTCCCCTTTTTGTATCTCTTCTTTGGCTTTCGCCTGTGTCTGATCTTTTTTATCTTCTTTTACCTGCTCTTTTTTTTGTGGCTGCTCAACCGGCTGCTGTGGTTTTGGAGCAAAATATGTCTGAAACACAAAAAGTATGACAACTGTCAGAATCAGAGCTATTATTGTACGTTTTTCCATTCAATGCCTCCGCTATTTAACCGGATCATATCCGCCGGGATACAAGGGGTTACACTTTAAAATTCTTTTTAATCCCTGCAGTATGCCTGAACCAAGGCCCTTTTTCTCTATCGCTTCTTTCATGTAACATGAGCAGGTAGGATAAAACCGACATTCAGTGGGGATAAAAGGAGATAGGAAAATACTGTATATATCTATTAAGCGTATAACATATTTTTTCATTATCGGGTATTTCCACTTAATAATTCTTGCAATTCACTATTTATATCACTCCATGTCAGCTTTTGGGGTGGTTTCTTTACCTTAATAAGGTGGTTATAACAATCTTTAAAAAGTGACTTATTCAGTCTGAAATATTCCTTTATCAGTCTCCTCATCCGATTTCTGAAAACTGCCCCCCCTACCTTTTTCCTTATCGTTACCCCAAGCTTTTTTATACTGTTTTGATCTTTATATAATAAAAGTATAAAATGGTGTGTTTCCGCATCCTTTACCCATTTTATACCCCGAAAATCCTTTTTATTCAATCGTTCTTTTTTTGTAAGACAGTATTCCATTTGCATCGGCTATCATGTGATATTTCAGGAGCTTATGAATAATTGCCCTAATTTACTGATTACCCGCTATCCATCACGCAAGGATATTATACAGTCAGTTGTTTTCTTCCTTTAGCCCGTCTTCTTCTAATAACTTCCCTTCCGGAAGCTGTCCTCATTCTCACAAGAAAACCATGTGTTCTTCTCATGCTTTTATTGTGAGGCTGGTACGTTCTTTTCATGCTTTCACCTCAATTCTCTCTGAAGTTATTACTTATTGAAGTTATTACTTAAACATAAAAAGTCTAAGAAAGTCAATAACCATAAATGCGCGGTCGGCACCACCACCTATGTACATGCTTCTTCTGCTTTTTTTAAACCCTGCAATGCCTTAATCTGGCTTCTTTTATTATCCTTGTTGATGCGAGCTTTGATATGACCGTTATATCTTCAAGTGGAAGGTATCCGGTAATGGAAGGATCAAAAAGCATTTTTAAAGAAGGCTGGAATTCTTCATCACCTTCCCATAGAATAAAGGTAATCGGTATTCGCGGAAGGGCATAGAGAGTAAAAGATGCATCACCATAATCTTCTTTTATTCCTCCCAGGGATTCACCGGTCTCAAGAAAAACATACTTATCAAATCCAAAGGCTGTTATAAGAGGGCGGGCAACCCTCTGTTCAAAAACAGGCAAATATCCCGCTAATCCGGGTATATCTCCATAGGATATTTTATCAACCCCGGGTAAGGAACCGCCGGCAGCATTAATGTAGTGAAGAATAATGATCTTTGTAACAAGGGTAACATTTGAACCTTTTGAACTTTTGAACAAAAATTCAGGTATCTCCAGCGTAATCATCTCATCAAAATACGGTACATCAACGCTATATTGATCCTGTATGCTCTCATAGGTAACTCCGGCATTGATAAATCGGGCTTCGCAATTTGAGTTCAAAAGGGTTCTGCAGGCAATCTCAAAAACCTTTTTATATATTTTTTGTTTTTTTAGATCCAGGCTTCACCTCTTCGACGTTTTTCCTGATTTCATCTATTTTTTGCTTATAATTTTTGCTGTGAAATATCTCTGTACCCATAACTAATATATTTGCACCTGCATTAACAACCTTTCTCGCATTTGAAGCCTTTAAGCCACCATCTACCTGAAGATCGATTGCTTTCCCGGTTTTTTTTATCATCTCTCGGGCCTTTACAATTTTTCTATCCATGGAAGTTATGTATGACTGCCCGCTGAATCCTGGGTTAACCGTCATAATGAGCAACAGATCCGCCTCAGGAAGGACATAATCGAGCATTTCAAGCGGTGTAGATGGATTCAGCGTTATGCCTGCCTTTACGCCCCTTGATTTAATCACATCTATCGTTTTCAAAATGTGAGGGTCAGTCTCAATATGCACCGTTATAATATCGGCTCCTGCATCAACAAAGGCATTTATAAACTTTTCAGGATGCTCGATCATCAAGTGAACATCAAGAGTTTTTTTTGTAATTTTCCTTATGGCCTCTACGAATATCGGGCCGATTGTTATGTTAGGAACAAAATGGCCATCCATTACGTCTATATGTATAAGATCTGCTCCGGCTTTTTCGACCGATTCTATTTCCTTTTCAAGTGTTAAAAAATTACATGACAGGATTGATGGGGCTATCTGGATTTTATTCATCTTATCCTCCGGGAATTGCTTTTATTTCTATCTCATCATCTGCTTTGAATATAGTTCTTAAAGGGATGGATGCTTCTATGGCCGGTTTTAAACGCATGTTATATTCGCTTTTCTCGTATGTTATTTTGTACTTTATACCTTTTTTATCCATTTCGTCTGAAAGCTCGGACAGATCCAGCGCTTTTACATCCGGCATTACATAGAGCATTTTTTGTTCTGTGCCGACAAAAAGCGTTATCCCTTTTCCTTCAAGCATATCTTCCCCACCCTTTGGTGTCTGGGCAATTATTTTGCCGACCTTTGGGCTGGGTACATAAATTGTCTTCTCGATTTTTAAGTTTATTCCTTTCAATATTTCTCCCACATTGTCGACCATTTGCCCTGTCAACACCGGAACGCGGATAAGCTCCGGTCCTTCAGACACAATTACCAGCACAATCCTTCCCTTCCTTGTAGATATGTTTGCCTCGGGCTTTTGTACCGTAATATGATTATAGGGAACATCATTTCTCCTTTCATATTTCACAACAGCAAGGGACAATCCCTTACTCTGAACCAATTGTTTTGCATCGTCAACATTCTTTCCCCGCACGTCCGGACATATAACGGTTCCTCCGGCTTTGAGTAAAACACTCACAGTAAGATACCCCGATAATACAAAAACTGCTATGGCTACCCAGAAATATAAAAAAGCCCTGAACCAGTTCATATTTTCCTGAGCCTTGCTATAAAAAATCCATCCATAGCAGTTTCATGAGGTAAAGATAAATAATATTCCATATTTTTATTAAACAGTAACGGTAGAGGATTTTCAAGTATAAACATTTCTTCTTTTTTAAACCTATCTACAACAAAGACGGTCTCTTCGGGCTCAAAAGAACAGACACTGTAGACAAGATGGCCACCCGGTTTCAGTTTTGTCCACAAAGACTTTAACAGGTTGAACTGATAGTCGCCAAATGCGGCAATGTCCTTTCCAGCTCTCCGCCATTTTATTTCAGGGTGTTTTCTGATAATCCCGAAAGAGGAGCACGGGGCATCAAGGAGGATTGCATCAAAAGCTCCGTCTTTGAAAGGACTACAGGCAGCATCGCCTATTACACGCATTATTGTGGGAGCTATGAATTTTAACCGCTTTATTTCGCTGTCCATTGCAATGATTGTCTGTACGTCAAACTGTTCTTTCATTTGTTCCGTTTTTGTTCCCTGACCCGCGCATGCATCCAGTATGAGACCACCCTTTTCGGACCGGATTGACAAGCCGGCAAGCTGGGAAGCTTCATCCTGAACATGGATAAGACCTTTTTTAAAAAGCTCATCTTTCAATACCGGGCCTATCCTCTCAACATACAGGGCCGATTCCAGAAAACGCCCCTTCTTTGTTCCGATACCTTTATCTTCAAGGCGGTGCATCACTTCGTCTCTCGAAATTTTGTTAAGGTTTACCCTGATACTGAATTCTGGTGGCTTGTTTAAGTTAGTAAGGAGCTTTATCGTTTCATCATATCCGAATCTTTTTAACCATCTGCCGATAAGCCATTCAGGAAAAGAATAAATAATTGATAAATTTGAAATTTGGGATCGACCAGCCTCCAGCGGGATTGAATCTTGCAAATTTTCAATTGTATGTATGCCGGCAGGGACAGGTCTGTGATGAACAACATCTGTTTCTCTTATAAAGTTTCTCAGCACTGCATTTACAAAGTTAGCAACAAATGGACCATGCTCATTCTTTGCATACTCGACTGATTCATTTACAATATGGTATGCACCCTTTTTCATAAACGAAATCTGATAAAGACTAACCCTCAAGAGGTGTTTTAGCTCATTTTTAACCGTTTTTCTGGCGTATTGAGAAAGTATCCAGTCGAGATAGCCTTTCCACCTCACTACACCGGACACTATTTCGTAGATCAGGCCCTTTTGGGCTTCTGTAAGTTTATACCTTGAGAATGAACGGTCTAAAGTCTCATCAAGGAAACTGCCGTCCTCTACCCTCTTAATTGCCTGAACACATATTGTTCTTAAGGTGCTACCGAAACTATCTTCTATATGCCAAATCCTCCAATCTCTTGATTCTTTCTTCTATTGGAGGATGGGTGCTGAAAAGGGAAAGCACCCCCTTTGCAGTAAAGGGGTTCATTATAAAAAGCGGAGCAGTGGACGGGTTCGCATCGTTCATCGGGCTACGTGCTATGCCTGTATGGAGCTTCTTCAAAGCTTCTGATAGAAAGAGTGGATTCCCTGTAAGTTTTGCTCCGCCGTCATCGGCAAGATATTCCCTTGACCTTGAAATGGCAAGCTGAATAAGCATGGCGGCAAAGGCAGCGATTATAGAAAAGATGATTACGCTGAATATATTACCGCCTCCTTCATCATCACTGCTGCTTCCGCCGAAAAAGGCTGCAAAGCGTGCCCAGTTGGCAATCATGGTGATTGCGCCTGCCAGTGTCGCTGCAACCGTCTGTATAAGTATATCTCTGTGTTTAATATGGGACATCTCGTGGGCAATAACACCTTCAAGCTCGTCCCGGCTTAATATCCGCATGATCCCTCTTGTGACGGCCACCACACCTTTCGATGGATCCCTGCCGGTTGCAAAGGCGTTGGGGCTTTCATTATCGATAATATAAATCCTGGGCATGGGGATAGACGCCTTTTGGGAGAGATTATTAACAATGCTGTACAATTGTGGAAATTCGCTCTGGGATGCTTCTTTTGCGCTATACATAGATAGAACAATCCTGTCACAAAACCAGTAACTGACAAAGTTCATGACAAGGGCAATGAGAAACATGACAGCAGCGCCGGTACTTCCGCCTATCATGCCTCCCAGGGCAACAAAAATTATCGTTAAAACAACCATCAGGAAGAAAGTCTTCATCTGGTTCATGTAAAGCCCCCTGTTTATTTGTATATTGCTACTATTATAAACATTTTTAAAGTTTTATCAAGGGTTGACAAAAAGACTACATGTTGAAAAGCATGATCCGATTTTACAATCCACTATTCAAAGATGCACTGTCGGCTTCGCCTGCGATGACCTGATTGAAAATTGGTGCAATGTGCTTTATCCAAGCATGGTGATAATAGCCTCTGAAACTTCTTTGAGCGACTTATTTTTGTCCATGCTGATCTTCTGAATCCTACGGTATGCCTGTGACTCTGTAAGGTGTTCCTTATCCATCAGGAGACCTTTTGCCCTGTCTACCAGCTTGCGCTTTTCAAGTTCGTCCTTGAGCCGTAATATACGTTCTGTAAGAGAAGATTTTTCCAGAAAATGTCTTACCGATAACTCGAGTGCAGGGGAAAGACTTTCCTCCCTGAAGGGCTTTGTGAGATATGCCATAACACCGGCATCCCGGGCCTGATCGATGAGATGGCGGTCGGAATAGGCAGTGAGTATTATCACCGGATAGCTGTCTGCTATCTTCCTTGCCAGGTCTATGCCGCTCATATGGGGCATCTTTATGTCCAGTATGACAACATCAGGCTTTTTCTGCTTTATCAGATCAAGGGCCTCTCTGCCGTCCCTTGCCTCGGCAATCACTTCATGGCCGATCCCCTCCAACAACTCTTTCAGGTCTACCCGGATTAGGGGCTCATCATCTGCAATTAATATTCGAAAGCTCATAACTTCAGATCATAGTAATTTTTCATTAAAGGAAATGTGACACATGCAGTTGTCCTTCCCTCTCCTCCCAATGTAAACCTGCCTCGCAGGTCGTCCTTAACTAACGTGCGCACAATTGTAAGTCCCAGATTGCCATCCTTATCAGGGTTGAAGCCTTCGGGCAAACCCGAGCCTTCATCCTTGATAGTCACTGAGACATTGTTTGCCGCCTCTTCAAGGATTATTGACAGTTTTCCTTCGCTCTGTCCTTTATAGGCATGACGGGCAGCGTTCTGAATCAGTTCGTTTAAAATCAGGGCAAGTGATGTAGCCTCTTTGGAGGGAATCATCATTGATGGCCCCGATATGTCAACTGCCATCTTCGGTTCAAACTGACCTGCAAGAGACAGTCTGCTTACATTATCCATGAGTTTCCGCAAATCCACCATGCCGATTTCTCCCTGACAGAGTGTTTCATGCACTACGGCAATGCTCATTATGCGGGATATACTGTCATTCAATGCCTGCTCTGCAGAGCTTCCATCAAGCCGCCTGATCTGCATCCGTAGAATGCTGGCGACATTCTGAAGGTTGTTCTTCACCCGATGATGGATCTCCTTCAAGAATGTTGTATGCTTCTGAAGATACCTGTTTTCTATAAAAATGGCAAGCTGATTGGTAACGCCTGAAAGAAACTCCATATTTTCCTGTATATGGTCATACTGGAAAAAAAGTTCATGATCCTTCTTCCAGAAAAGGTTCAGAATACCCATGATCTGTCCCTTGTATGAAATGGGCAGGGAAATAAAGCCTCTGTCAGAAAGGGCAGACATCTTCACCGGAAAGTCGTCTTTCGGTAGATCTGCTATGGAGACAGGTCTGCGATGTTCAATCTGCCATCGTGCAAGACCTTCATCGTTTTCATCATATATCTCCTTTGATGTCCTGTCCGCATCGGATGCATCCTTTACAAGGAACTTGCCGGCAGGGTCTATAAGCCAGAGGCTTACCGTTGAAAGCTTAAGGATACGCCTGATGTGCCTTGTAATATTTTTCAATTTTGTGTTTGTTGTAATAGACCTTGAAATTTCATTGCTCAAATGGTTTAAAATCTCCAACTGCACCAGTTTATTCGTTAGCCTCTTGTCTACCTCTATTCTTTGCAAGCCCTTGGCGGTAAGTCTTGCTATGGTTTTTGCAAGGGTCATATCTTCTTCGTCGGGCGAAACGATACCGGTCTTTCCTTTCAGCAGCAACACCCCGAACCGTTTGCTCTGGCTGTCAAGAGGGATGAAGATAAAACCGGAGGGTATGTTTTTCGTGTATATTTGAGTGGGAAATCCATTATTGTCGTGAGTTGTAGCTATCGAAAAGGTATGCCGGATATCCGCGGGCAGGTAGAACTTCCAGTCTGCCCAGGGGAAAAGGTTGTTAAGCCTGTCTGATAGCCGAGCAATCAGACGCATCATATCGGTTTCTTCCTGAATAATCCGGTTGATTTTACTCATTACCTTCATCTGGGTTTCTTTTTTGTTCAACCGTGACGTAAATTCGTAATAGATGCGTTTTCCTTTGTGTATCAATGCAGTAACAGGGTTCAGCTCATCTGAAAAGACAAGCGTTGAAACTGATTGGTTCTGGAAAACCGGCAGTCCGTCATCAGAAAGACCCTGCTCACCAAAGGTATAAAATCCGCATAAAGGGATCCTGGCTTTTTTGCGAAGAAGGTCCATTTCTTTTGACTCGTCAGACCCCATCAACCTCTTTCTTAAAGCACAGGAGAACATCATTGCAAAAGCCGGCTTTTTTAACCCTCCCTGGCGGATGGCCTTGTTATAGGCAGCGAGTCCTGCCCGAACAATGTCTTCTCTATTTGCTCGCATCAATGTGAGCACCTGGTCATTCCTCATCAGGGGTCCGAATTGTATTGAACCATCAGGCAGCACACATTCAGGGACATTGAGGAGCCAGTTGCCGTATAAATCGCTGGTACCAAAGGGAAACTGGCTGAACCAGATTACCCCGTCGCCCAGATGTTCAATAGGTATACCCAGTAAATCGGCACAGACATCAACTGCCGGTCTCCCGTCAAGTTCGTGAACAATGTGCCCTGATGCCCTTGTGACTAATGCACGTTGTGTGGTAGGGGAAAATCCATGTGCTGTTCCGAGACCGAAAAGGATATCTGTTTCTATAAAGGCCAGGGCTATAGCATCGTTGTAAACCACATCATTCATAATCTGATAGTTTGATTCGAAATGATAATTGTCGGAAGAACTCCCTCCGAATATGGGGATACGGTTCACCGAGGCTTTCCTGAGCTCTGTATGTATATCATGACTAAATGAAGCCTGTTTTTTTGTTGCACCCGGAGAGAAAACAATAAGGAACACAGGTGAAACCCCTGCCCCCCTCGACGTTGTCATGTTCAACATCTGGTGCAAAGGGTGGTCAGGGCTGAAATATCCTGAAACCCCTGCTTCGGCCAATGCCTGTCTGACAGCCTTTTTGTAATCAAAAGAAACATGCCTGCCGATACCTGTCCTTATCCGCAAATGCGGCGAGGCGATAACGGCAACGACTACGCTTCTCGAAAGATATCCATCAGCTATTTCCCCTGCGGTGCTCGTGCCTATGATTGGACAATCTCCGACAATTTCGGTAACCCCTCTGCTAACCTCTTCAATATTAAGTTCTGAGGAGGCAAAGACTATCGTTAACGTAGGTTTAAAACGATTAAGCCGTGTAAGGGCTTCGACCGCAGCCTTCCGGCCCATATCAGCATCCTTGCCTGTATGTGCCTTTCCAACACCCGTCTCAATATATGCACCCATATTCTTCGGCTGTAGCCCCGTTATGTCTTGATGGGAAATCTTATACAAATTCATACTCTATTATTTTCATATATGTCAACCAATCATACAGACTGAGCTGTGCCGTTATAGATAATCAGATCATCATGCAGTCCAATTTGGTATAAAGCCATGCAGGGAGATAGCCTTTTGATAGCAATCTTTTTTCCCTGCATGGCAGCCAAAAAAAAGGTCATAAACAGAACGGGGAGAGCAATCCAACCAATAAACCTCGAATATATCCTTTTTACGGCACCAGTCACAGCAAACACATTAAAAGGGATATTGGCGTGGAGTGAGCTGCATACTGATCCAACGCAGTTCGGTAAATTCCTCCAGAGCGGCCTTGCCGCCGAAGCGTCCCCAACCGCTATCCTTCACACCTCCGAAGGGCACCTGGGGTTCATCATGAACCGTCTGATCGTTTATATGAACCATTCCGGATTCGATACGTTCAGCGATGGCCAGACCTTTGGCTAAATCATTGGTGAAAACAGCAGCAGAAAGTCCGTACATGGTATCGTTAGCTACAGCTATTGCCTCCTCAACATTTTCAACCTCAATTACTGACACTACGGGGCCGAAGGTCTCTTCACAGGAAAATGGGGTACTGAGTTTAGCATTAACCAGTATTGTAGGATAGTAACATGGCCCCTCGGACTTACCGCCGTAGAGGATCCTGGCGCCATCGCGCACAGCAGCGTCCACACTGTTTTTGACCTGATCGAGTTGATACTGGTTGATAAGGGGGCCAATGATCGTATCCATTTCTTTCGGATTGCCAACCTTGTAAGTTGAAACCTTTGCCACAAATTTTTCAGTAAATTCTTTTGCAACGGGTTTTTCCACAATGATTCGGCGTGTTGACATACAGATCTGTCCCTGATGGAGGAATCCCCCGAAAGCTGCGGCGTTCACAGCAGCATTAATATCAGCATCGCGCAGAATGATCATGGGATTCTGTCCACCCAGTTCCAGAGCAACACGTTTTAAATGGCGTCCCGCCTTTTCAGCCAGTTGGCGTCCCACTGCAGTTGAACCGGTCAGGTTGATACGACGCACCTTCGGATGTTCGATGAATTCGTCTCCTATCTCGTTGCTCCCACCAGGTCCATTGGTAACAAGATTCAGAACACCTTTTGGAAAACCTGCTTCATGAAAGACCTCTGCAAGCACTACGCCGCCTGCTGCAGCCGCCTCCGTAGAGGGCTTTAGAACCGCTGTGTTTCCATAGGCAATAGGCATGCAGATAGAACGCAGCGACAGGATCAGCGGCGCATTCCACGGCCCTATGCCTGCAACCACACCCACGGGTTGGCGTATTGCCATATAAAATGCACCGGGCAGATCAGCAGGGATTATTTCACCGGTTGCCTGGTGCGCCTGTGCCGCAGCTTCGCGTAGTAAACCTGGGGTAAACATGGTCTGGAACATGGCAAAGCCAAATGTACAGCCCGTTTCCTCAGCAAGAATCTCAACAATCTCCATTTGTTTCTTTTCGAGAATGTCGGCAGCCTTCAGGAACAAAGCCTGGCGTTCAGCCGGAAGCGTATGCGACCATGATGGAAATGCCGCTACTGCTGCATCAATAGCCCGCTTTGCGTCAGCTTTCTTTCCCGCCGGCACTTTTGCAAAAACCTCGCCCGTGTAAGGGTTGAGATCATCATAGACCTCTCCGTTAAGGGCATCTACCCACTCACCGTTAATATACATTTTGTATTCTCTTGGCATCCCGATTCCTCCTTAATAGATTTTTTTGAGAATTAACACTGGTTAAGCTTTATTTTTATGCCATGCACCTCCCTTACTTGAGCATTTGATGTTTTGATCTTCGTTGCTTGTCAAACCTCTCATTAAAATAGAAAAGCCTCTCTTGACCTTCATCAGGCAAAAGAGGCTTCATTACCTCCAACAGGACAGCACTTCTGCTATCGATATAAGTAAGTCTACATTTTGATACGTAATGCCTCTTGTTCATCGCTTAAGTGAAGAAACAAAAAAACCTCTTTTACCCTTCATCGGGCAAAAGAGGCGTCATTACCTTAAAAATAGTAGTACAATTTCTTAATATAAATTGTCAAGTTTAATTTTCCGGGTGTCAAAAAAACTTGACATGAATTTCATTTTGCATATATAATCAGAAATATTTTAATGGAGAAATTCTCCAAATGACCAAGAGGTAACGAAGCCTCCTTTGCCTGATGAAGGGCGTAAGGAGGCTTTTTATATTAAAAGGAGGACATATGAGACTAAAGGGTAAAGTAGCAATTATAACAGGGGCTTCCCAGGGAATTGGAGCGGCATTCGCAGTCGGTTTCGCAAAAGAAGGTGCAAAGATCGTCATTGCAGACATTTCAGATGGAAGCAAAACCGCGAAAAGTGTGCTGAAAGCTGGAAGTGAGGCGCTTTTTGTTAAAACGGATGTAAGTAAAGAACAGGAATGCTTGGCCATGGCTAAAGCTGCTTTCGATAGTTTCGGGCATATTGATATTCTCATTAATAACGCAGCAATGTTTGCTAATATCGTACTAAAACCTTTTACAGAATTGAGCAGTGAGGAGTTTAAACATATAGTAGAAGTCAATACCAGTGGAGTGTTCCACTGCATTAAATCGGTCTTTCCCTACATGAAGAAGAAGGGAGGCAAAATTATTAACTTATCTTCTGCATCCATCCTGGAAGGCGTGCCGGGTATGCCCCACTATGTCGCATCGAAAGGAGCCGTGATGGCCTTGACCAGATGTATGGCACGTGAACTTGGCGATTTCAATATAAACGTAAATACAATTGCTCCCGGCTTTACCCACTCGGAAGGAGGAGATAAGTTCGATCACAACAAGGCATTGCCCCTGCCTCCTCTTGATGAACTGCAACTACAGGGTCGGTGTCTCAAAAGACCTGGTGTCCCGAAAGACTTAGTAGGACTTGCGCTCTTTCTCGCAACTGATGACAGCGCTTTTATTACAGGCCAGATGATAGTACATGATGGCGGCCTGTCGCTTTATTAAAGATATTAATGTAAAATGGGGATCATTCTTCCCGTGTTTTGAAGGACTGATACCAATTCGGATTCATTTATAGCACCCAGAGGGTACCCGGGCGACGACGAGCCGACGCAGGCGTAAGAGGGTTCATTTAGCTCACACAGTGAGCGAGAAGGGGAGGCTCCGCGAGCTTTGCTTGTGGAGGGGGCGACGTGAGCCCAAGAAATAGTGGAGAGGGAGGAGGAGGTAACGAAGTTATATGATTGAAGGCAAATTGGTATGATAAGGGGGTTACAGGGTCATGCTTCTTGAGGTATCAAACCTGAATAAACATTTTGGAGGTCTCCGGGTCCTTCAGGACGTTTCCTTTCAGTTGCATGAAGGAGAAATCTTGGGACTCATCGGTCCTAACGGGGCTGGCAAAAGCACTATGTTTAATGTGATTACCGGCGTATACAAGCCAGACGGAGGAACCATCATATTTCAAGGAAAGAGCCTTTTAGGTCTTAAACCCCACCGGGTATGCAGGAGAGGCGTTGCCCGGACATTCCAGCTTGTCAGAATCTGCCATACCATGACAGTTTTAGAAAACGTGCTTGTAGGCGCAATATACGGGAGAAGCAGTGGTAAGAAAAAGGCGCTGGATGAGGCCCTTGAGTGTCTGGAACTCCTCAACCTATCGGAAGTAAAGAATACCATAACAGCACATCTGACATACTCGGACCGCAAACTCATTGAGATAGCCAGGGCCATCGCGCCGAGACCAGGCCTTGCTCTCCTGGATGAACCGCTTGCTGGTTTGAATCCCACTGAAACGGAAAAGATCATGGACGTCATTCAGAAAATACGGAACACCCGCGGAGTATCCATCATCTGGATCGAACATAAAATGGACGCGGTCTTCAATCTCTGTGACCGTATTGTTGTACTGGATTACGGAAAGAAGATCGCAGAAGGCACATCCAAAGAAATAGCAACAAACAAGAAAGTGGTGGAGGCATACCTTGGCGAACCCATTACTTAAAGTAACTAATCTGAGCACCTTTTATGGCGATGCCCAGGCTTTGTGGGATGTTAGCTTTCAGGTTCATGAAGGCGAGGTTTTCTCTATCATAGGATCCAACGGCGCCGGAAAATCAACTATTCTAAGGGCTCTCTCCGGTTTGATACGTCCCTCTTCAGGACAGATTGAGTTCTTAGGATCAAGCATCGGTGGAAAAAGCCCTATGGAAATGGTGGATATCGGTATCTCTCTGGTTCCTGAAGGCAGGGGATTGTTTTCTACTCTTACGCTCATGGAAAACCTGGAACTGGGAGCCTTCACCAGGCGTGCCCGGCCTCTGATGGAAGAAACCATGGAACAGATGGCAGATATTTTCCCCATTATCAGGCAGCGGCCCAAACAGCTTGCCGGAAAAATGAGCGGAGGCGAACAGCAAATGGTGGCTATAGCAAGGGCGCTTATGTCTAAGCCCAAGCTTCTCATGCTCGACGAACCTTCCCTGGGCTTAGCGCCGATTGTTTTAAAGGGCATGTTCGAGATCATTGAGGTTTTAAAGGCACAAGGCGCAACTATTCTGCTTGTCGAGCAGAACATACATCAGGCGTTGAGAATTGCAGATCATGCCTGTGTAATTAAGACAGGAAGGATTACAATGATAGGAACGGGACAGGAACTTCTGGGCGATCCGGAAATCCATAAAGCTTATATGGGTTCTCTCCAGTGAGGAACAATTATGCCTATTGATATTCTTTTGCAACTTTTAATCAACGGTATTCTCTTCGGTGCAATGTATGGCATCGCAGCCATCGGACTCAGCCTGATTTTCGGGACAATGCGGATCGTTTTCATCGCCCAGGGAACCATGATCATCCTGGCAGCGTACGGCAGCTTCTGGTTATTCAAGTTGTGGGGAATGGATCCATATGTTTCAATCTTTTTCGTCGTTCCCGCTTCTCTGATCGTCGGAATCGGCTTCTATCAGGCTCTCTTTCGCAAGGTAGCCAAGGCGGGGCAATTTCCCACGCTCTTGATTGCTTTTGGCTTAATGGCGCTCCTGGAAAATCTAATGTTTGTAGTCTTTACCGGCAACTCGAGGGCGCTTCAGACAAGTTACTCGACTTACGCATTAACCCTGCTGGGCATGAAGATCTCTTTTGTCCGCCTCATGGTATTTGTGATGGCCATCCTGGGCGCCACGGGGGTAACTTTGTTTCTCAAGAAGACCCTGTTGGGTAAAGCAGTACGGGCGGCCTCTGAGAACCTGGAATATGCAATGCTGGTCGGCATTACCCCGCATCAGGTTAATACTGTTACATTTGCCTTAGGCATGGGGCTCGCAGGGCTCGCTGGCGTTGCTACGGCAACAACCTATGCATTCGATCCTTTCTCCGGGTTCGTCTTTGGCCTAAAGGCAATGATAGCCCTTGCTTTAGGCGGCATGGGCAATGTAGCAGGAGCCCTTCTCGGAGGAATACTGTTAGGCGTAGTTGAAAGCTATAGTGCCTTCTTTCTCTCCGGAGGATGGGCTGATGTAATTTCCTATGCAGTCTTTCTCCTTGTACTGATGTTCAAACCGGAAGGTCTCTTTTCCAGGGACACGAGTGCGAAATTATGAAAACGATGAATAAAAAACAATTTATATTGTCTGTCATTATCCTCGCGGTTTGCACCGCCGTTCCCCTTATTTTTGATCCTGAGACTTCCTATGTGGTCTACTTTCTGTTCATGGCCTTCATCTACGTCACCCTCGCTCAGGCATGGAATATCGTGGCAGGCTACACAGGACAGGTCACTCTCGGGCTCCATGCCTTCTTTGGTCTGGGCGCATACGTTATTGCCATCGGGTGGTCCCGGGAGTTGATTGGCTATCTTGACCCCCTGGGTATGTTTGCCGCCGGATGTGCTGCTGCTATTCTGGCCATCCTTGTAGGTATTCCGCTTCTCTCAAAGCTGAAAGGGGACTACTTTGCCCTGGGAACCCTGGGGCTCGGAGAGATATTGAGGCTTGTTACGATCCAGGGAGGAGCTTTTACTGCCGGTCCCACAGGTATCCTGCTCCCCTCTTCTTCCTTCAACACCCTCACCCCCCACTATTTCATTGCCCTCTTCCTCGCACTACTTGCCCTCGGCGTCACTTACTATATGACCAAATCCAATATAGGACTGGCGCTTGTGGCTGTGAGGGATGATGAGACTGCTGCCGCTGCGAGTGGTATTAACATACTGAAGTTTAAGGTTTTAGCCTTCGCGGTAGCGGCTTTTCTCGCGGGACTCTGCGGGGCGCTCCAAGCCTACTATATCTTCCATGTGGAGCCACAAGGGTTCTACAGTCTCAACTGGACCCTCTATCCTGTTCTCATGTGCGTTCTCGGGGGCGCCGGCACCCTATCCGGCCCTGTCATAGGGGCACTTTTTCTCACTGTTGTCTTCGAAATCGCCAAGTATGCTTTGCCCGAAATTCACCCCATATTCTCAGGACTGCTTATCATTTTTTCGATTATGTTCCTGCCAAAAGGATTGATTGGGCTTAAACCGGGTCGGATGTTCCAAAGGACAAAAAGGATTTCATAACGTGTAGTGTTTCAGTGAACGATATCCAATAAAAGGGGGTGATTAAGACTCATTCAGTACAACAAAATAAAAAAGGAGGATTTGAACATGGTGAAGTTAAGGAGTACATGGTATATCGGACTTTTTTTACTACTGGCGACAGCCTTCTTATTTTTGTCTACCGTC